>JAFWFF010000071.1 GCA_017515765.1 Bacillota bacterium
ATGATCAGGGCGAAGCCCACGATTCCTCCGAGGAACGCTTTCTGAAGGCTGTCCTGTCCGAGGGTGGCACCTATGCTCTGAGCCTGGACCACCTTGAAATCCACGGGCAGCGCGCCTGCGCGGATCAGTGTCGCCAGATTCATGGCGGTGTCCTTGTCCCCTATTCCTGTTATATAAGCAGTGCCTTCGGTTATCTGGGTGTTGACCGTGGGGGCCGAGATGACCTCGTCATCGAGCTGTATCGAGATGACCTGTCCGATCAGTCTGCCGGTGGCCTCTGCAAAGAGAGCGGCTCCTTCGTCATTGAATTCCAGTTTGACCGCGGGAGTCTGAACTCCGTTGGCATCCGTATAGGTGTCATATATGCTGGTGACCACGTGCTCACCGGTGACTATGACGTTTCCTGAGGGATCTATGAACTTCAGCTTCGCGGTCTGCCCGATAAGGGCGACAGCCGCAGCCTCATCCTCTATCGAAGGAATTGAAACACGGATTTTGTTGGAGCCCTGCATAGAGATCTCGGGCTCGTTGACTCCCAGGGAATCTATCCTTGAACGGATTATCGTGATGGCCTTCTCGAGGGTATCCTCGGTGACCTCTCTTTCCGATTCATCCGCTTCCAGAACGACATATACGCCTCCGGTAAGATCGAGGCCGTATTTTATCATGCTGCCCACCGGCTTCACGTCATATACTCCGGCGATCCTGCTGAGAGGGATACCGAAGACATAGATGAGCACGGCAATGATCACAGCGATGAAGGTCAGTACCAGACCAAGTGTCTTATTACGCTTTTTCATCATTTCAACCTTTCTGTTGATCTTAACCTGTTGATTATACTCAAAAAGTCCTGTCGAATCAATGGAGTTTGATATAAATATGACCTGTCCGGCAGGTCTTTTTCGGCCTTATGCTTCAAAGCAGCCGAATGATCGGGACGGGGGTCGCAGGAGAGAGGGAAAAGAAAAAACCGCATTGCTGCGGTTGTTATCGAGATGGTGCGAGAGACGGGAGTTGAACCCGTGTGATTTGGCTTTCCAATGCCGTTTTATGTTGCGTTGCGTTGTTTTCTGCGTTATAATTCAGCGTGAAGAACCTATTTTTCTCTGTCAGAAGGGCTCCGCATCCTGATGCGCGGTGCCCTTCTCCTTCTATTTCTTCTCTTTCCAAATCCAGCGCAAAAATGAATTATTTGATAAAAAAAACGCCGAAGCCCGCAGGCTCCGGCTATGACAAGGAGAAATCTTCCCGCTCCCCTGGCGGGCATTAATTGTTCGGGTCGTATCCCTGCGTCACCGCGAACGTGATCACGGCTCCGGGCGAGACGATCGGCGTCGCAAGTGTCACGGTGCCGTTCGTGTTCGTGTACTCTCCCGGCGCGAGATGCAGCCCGTTAATATAAATGTCGAGGATGTCGTACGCATAGGAATACGTGGCCACGTGGTCCGTGATAACGAACGTGTCCTCGTTCGAGTTGACCGTCTGATAAGTCGCTTCGATCCTCCGGATCGCGAGGACCTCCTGGAACTCTGTCCGGACGGATTCGAACCAGGCGTCGAAGGCCGCCTGCTGCTGCTCCCAGAGCGTCGTCGTGTCGATCTGCTGTATAAGTCCCTGGACGATCCCGCAGAGGCTCGAGTTCGCTCTGGTGTCGGTGATCGCCGCCGCCGTGATCGCTGCCGCCTGTTTCGCGACGTAGATCTGCGCGAGGCACATCTCATAGCGCTCGTCGTCTCTCTGAAGCGCCGGCGCTGTCGGTGTCGCTCCGAGGGTGCCCTCCTTGACCTCGATCCCCATCTCCCTCGCGGTGTGATCCACGTAAAAGATCACGCTGTCGATGCGGTTCAGGACGACGTCGCTCGCTTCGATCGTGAGCGTCAGGTCTGCCGTGTTTACGAGCTTGTGCCCGTTGATCCAGCCGCTGCCGGCTCCGACGATGACGTTCATCCCGCTGGATGCCCTGACCTGCAGCGAGGTCGAGGGCGTCGGGAAGACGCCGTTTCCGACGAGGCCGTCGAGGTAACTGGTGACGTCCTCCGCATTGTACTCTCTGTCATAAGTGCCGCCTGACTCGACGGCGTTAAAGAAATAATAATTGATGGCCATTGCCTTCCCTCCTTAGATCCCGAAAGTCGGGACGATGCTGTGCTCGCCTGTCTCGCTGACGCTCTCGATGACCTCAACGAGGCGGCTGTTTATGTAGATTCCCCAGGCGCTGTTCTCCACGACGCAAAGGTCGCCGAGGAAGACGTCCTGCTTATATACGATATTGTCGAAGTAGACCATCCCGCTGAACGCCGTCGTGTAGTCCGTCAGGGACTCTTTCCCGGCTTCCTCCAGCATCGCCGTGTACTCGTCGGCGCTGATCTCTCCGCCGTTGCTCCGGAGCTGTCTCTGGTCCTTGTACGCCTCGCGCCTCTCGAGCCCGGTCTCTCCTCTTGAGAGCCATGCCGTCCTCCGGTCGAGACCCTCGCCTTCTCCGGCGACGAGGACGGCCGTCTTCAGGGTCCTGTAATTCTCCTCGTACTCCGAGCTGAGGAGATTGTCGTATTTGTCGGAAAAGACGACCCACGGGTTCGCTGTCTGGTCGTACGTCCGGTCCGTCCCTTTGTAAAGGTCGAAGACGAACCGGTTGACGCTGTCCAGCGTGACCCGCATCCCGAGGCCGTAGGTCTCGCAGATGTCGCTGACTGTCTCGAGGAGGTTCTTGCCGGTATACTGCGCGCTCATGGTCCCGCCGACCTCCGTCTCGCCGAGGACGAAGTTCGCGATCTCCCTGTCGGTGAGCGCCGGGGCTATAATGTTGTCCTCCAGAAGCTGCGCCACGCAGTCGCCGATCGTTCCGTCGACGCTGGTCTGCGTCGCGATGATGCGCCGCTCCAGGATGGAGGACAGGAAGCGCCCTGTAATGATCAGGATGTTTCGCCCGTCGTCGTCCCGCTGGAGCTTCACCGTCTCGATGATCCCGGTGTTCTCGTCGTCGTCCCTGACGACGTAATAATCGGCCTTTATGATCTCCATGTACTTCGGGTCCGCCGGCAGGACGAGCTCAAAGTCTCCGGGCGCATAATAACGCGCGGTCCAGATGAAACTGATGTAATCATCGATGACGGCGATCCGTTCGAAAGCTGTCGTCATGATGACCGGAAGGATCTCTTTCATGCTTTAAACTCCTTCGTACAGGTCCGTGTGGCGGAAGGTCACCGTCAGGTTCGTCGCGGATCCTTCTCCGACCTCGTACACGAACGTGCTCCCGGCCGGCTCCAGCTGGAGCCAGGTCGAGCCCTGCTCGACGTAGTTTATGATGTTCGTCGTGACTCCGGCGCGCGTCAGCGTGACGCTCTTTTTTCCCGGTCGTGTGTCTATCGTGATGAGGTCCGCTGCCTGCATCGCGTAAACGAGGCCGAAATACTCGCGGGTAATGTAGTTGAAGATCTTCGGGTCCTCGACCGCTGCGGCCGCGTACAGCTCGATTACCATCCCGCACTGCAGGTCTCCGGCGTTCTCGATCGTGATCCCGAGCTCGTTGGTCAGTGCTCCGAAGACGATCTGCGGGTCCTCCGACGAGTGGAAAGGAAACCGGAAGCGCTTCTCGACCTGCGTCAGAAGGTCCACTTCCTCCGATGCTCCGAGGAAGTATGGCTCGGGGCAGAGGATCTGAACCGTGCAGATCTGTTTGTTCGCCATCATCGTGATGTTCACGTCCTGCACGTATCCGTCGATGTACACGTCTCTGTACTGTCCGCGGTAGATCAGGCGGATCTTCTGCGCGCTCCGGATAACGCTGTAGACCGTCACGCGGTTTGCCGCTGCCGGCCCCTGGATCGCAAACGCAATATTGATCACCCTCGTGTCGAGCTTCGATGAGTTGTATCTCGCGCCGTCCATCAGCGCGGCTGCGCTGGTGTTGATGATCCCGGGAGGCGGGTCGATTCCGTTTATGTCGCTGAGAAGGAAGGGGCCGGTCGCTCCGATGCGAAGCTCGGCGCCCTCCTCGTTTCGTAAAATCAATTCGTTATACATTCTGCAGTCCCACCTTTGCCGAGAATAATAATCCGTTGGTCTGCCTGTACAGGGTCAGCCGGTCAAGGGCCTTGGGCGAGTAGTTGTTCTGCGTGAAGTTCACGACCTGACCCGCTGCAGCTGCTCCTCCTCCGGGCGTGCCGTCTGCGGATATCTTCAGGGCGTCCGCGCTGAGGCTGACGCTTCCCTTCAGCTCCCCGACTGCGTCGCCGAGGGTCTGCTTCATGCTTGCGAGGGCTTCGGGCATGTCCTCCTCGAAGCCCTCCGCCATACCGGCAGGGAGCCAGCGTCCGATCTCGTCCGCCATGACTTTTGACGGGGACGCGATCCCGAAGATCCTCTTGAAGAAGTCCGTCACGTTTCCGACCCACGAGCGGATCTTGTTCTTGATCCATTCGGTGCCGTTAGAGATTCCGCTCCAGATGCCCTCGACGATATTCTTACCGATGGAGACCACCTTCCCGGGGATCGCGCGGATCCCGTCGATGATCCCGGCGCCGATCTCTGCGACCTTCGCCCAGAGCATCCCGAGGACGGATCCGATGCCCTGCACCAGGGCGACGAGGATCTGAACGCCTGCGTCGAGGATCTGCGGGAGGTATTCGATCAGGGTCGTGACGATCCCGATGATGATCTCCGGGAGCATCTCGATCAGCTGCGGGAGGGCCTCCGCGATGCCGAGCATGAGCTGGACAATGACCTCGCCTCCCACGCTCATGATCTCCGGGAGCATCTCTGCGAAGCCTCCGACGAGGACCGGCAGGGCATCCGCCAGTGCGGACGCAAGTCCCGGCAGAGCCTTAACGATGGCGCCGGCGAGCGACTTGATGATCGTCGTCCCGAGCTCCATAAACTTCGGGATCTGGTCTGTGATGATCGTCGTGAATCCTGCGACCGTTCTCCCGACGACGTCGCCGATCGCTGTCCAGTCTCCGTCCGCCTCAATGATCCCGCGCGTGAATTCTCCTATCAGGTCGACGCCCTCGGTCGAGAGGTCCTGAAGGGCCGGCAGAAGGATAAGCCCGAGGGCTCTCTTTCCTGCCTCGCTTCCTGCCTTCAGGCGCTGGATCGCGTCGTCAAAGGCTCCGAGATCTCCGAGCTGTTCATCCGTGAGGACGGCGCCCATCCGCTGCGCCTCGTCAGCTAGCTCCGCGAAGCCGGCGCTTCCCTGCGCGATCAGCGGGTTGAGGTCCTGCGCGCTCTTTCCGAAGAGCTGCATCGCCAGGGCGTCTCGCTCCGTGGCGTTCTCGATGTTTCCGAGGGCGTCGATCGCTTCCCAGAATACCTCCTCACTGTCTCTCAGCTCTCCGTTCGCGTCCGTGACGCTGATCCCGAGCCGCGCGTATGCGTCCGCGTATGCTCCGGAGCCCTCGGCTGCGCTGGCCATGCCTCTCGTGTTACGCGCCAGGGCGCCGGTGACGGTGTCGAGGCTGACGTCGAGAAGTTCGGCTGCATAGCTGTACTCCTGCAGCATCTGTGCGCTGAGTCCCGTGACGGTGGACGTCGTGAGGATCTCGTCCGCGAAGGCGGCCGCCACGACGGTCATCTTGCCGAGGGCCGTGACGGCTGCTGTCGCGGCAGCGGTGAATGCGGCGAGCCCTGCGGCTGCGGCTTCCGCGGCGGCTTTTCCGACGTTCGTCAGCGTGGTCTTCAGCTTCCCGACGACGGCCTGCGTCTGGTCGGAGGAGTCGCGCATGTTCTTGAGTTCGGCGCTGTATTTTGAGATCTGCGCCTCCGTCTTCGCGACGGCTCCGCGCTGGTTCTCGACCTGGATCGCCAGCTTCTGCGCCTCCGCGCTGTCCGCTCCCATTTCCTTGGCCACGAGGGCGTACTGCGCCTCCA
>JAFWFF010000072.1 GCA_017515765.1 Bacillota bacterium
ACCGCCCTCCAGCTGGTTTATCTTCTCCTCGACAGCCATGACCGTCGGGTTCGCGAATCTGGAATATATGAGCGCGTGGGTCGGCTCGTCGAACACGTCTGCTATGTCCTGGGTGGAGTCGAACACGTAGGTCGTGCTCTGGACGATGGGGACTACTCTGGGTTCTGTGTTCTTCGGGGTGTAACCGGCATGCAGGCATTTGGTTTCGTCTTTCATGTTGTTCCTTCTTTCGGTTCGAGATTATTATTAGATATGGATTTCGCGGCATTAAATCGGTTGTTTTCGACAATATACCTTGAATAATTATTATATATCAAAAAGCCTGATTGGTATACAAAAAAGCCGGAGGACTTCCGGCTTTGCTTTTAAAAACGCTTTATTCCCATTATCGTTTCAATCCTTTTTCACATGGAGTATACTTCATATTCCTCTTTTCCTCCGTGAGCTTCTCCCGCATCCATTTCGGTACAACCTCGATCAGGCGTTGAAACTCCTGTTCGGTGTATGGTATCAGCACATAGTCGGTAATGTAAATGGGCATGTCGTTTTTTATGGGTTTCTTCATTGACCGATATTTAACGATCAGATTTTTGTCCTCCTGAGAAATGGGTCTCTTGGAAAAATAAACAAAGTAGTAAACGGGTTTGAAATAAAAATTCCATATAGACAAACCGGTATCAATAAACTCATCCCATAAATATTCGAGTTCCTCACCGTAAGTGTTGAACCTTATCCCTTTCTCATCATAATAATACTCTCCGCCTTCTGATAAAGGATCAGAATAGGGAACACTGAAAGCCGATCCAAGAGAATAAAGACTTCCCGCAAATAATAGAATTACAAATACCAGCACCCAAACAGGCCGCGGGGAATGAGTGTATGCCAACAATATTAACGGTGCCATGAATAATACACACCCCAAGGCAATAAGCGCAGGTTCTGACAGACCGGTTTTCTTAGTGCTTTTTGACCGTTTCATGATGTCATTCATTCTCCATATACCAGCTGCTGCAGCACCGCGTTCGCTACCGGGGCGGCGTTGTCAAGACCGCCTCCGGCGTTTTCGATGCAGACTATGAAGGCGTAGGGGTGATCCGGATCGGTCAGGAAGCCGGCGAACATGGCATTGGGGGCTTTGCCTTCAACTTCGGCGGTGCCGGTCTTTGCTCCGATGGAAAGGCCGGGGAAGTTCCACTCGCCGTAGCCTTCCGCCACGTCCTGGAGCATCATATCGCGGATGATGATCGCCGTTCCTTCGTCCAGCATCTGACCGGTCATGGCGATATCGGAATCAGCCAGGAGCCTGGGCTCGGCGGACTTGCCGCCGTTCGCCACGGCGCCCATATACACCATGAAGGAACAGGGGTTGATCTGATCGTTGTACTGACCAACGCCTGCCCAGCCGTCGCTCACCGGGTCGCCCGGGAAATCAAAGCTTCCGGCAGCGTTTTTGACGCCGTTTATGTCATATTGGTGTGTGAGGCCGAGCCTCTCCGTGTATTCCTCCAGATCCGCGGGATCGAGCTGCTCCGCGAGCAAAGAGAACGCTCCGTTGCAGGATTCCCTGAGCGCGCCGGGGAGGTCGACGTTTCCGTGGGCGTGGGTGCAGGTTATCTCCTGCCCTTCAACCGTTCTCGTGCCCTCGCAGTTATAGCTGAAATCCTGCCAGCTGAGCCTGTCGACCGCGGCCGCGGCGGTGACCGTCTTGAAGATGGATCCGGGAGTCCATGTGGATGACAGGAATCTGTTGATATACAGCCCGGAATCATCGTCCGGATCGAGTTCCGGCGGGTCCAGCGGGTCGTAAGCAGGCGTGCTTACCATCACCAGGATCTCTCCGGTCGTGTAATCGTAGACTCCGACCGTGCCTGCGTCATAGGGCTCCAGCCATTCATACGCGGTCCTGCAGGCTTCCGCGTCCAGCGTAAGCGTAAGGTCCTCGTTCTTCCCCTGAAGCTTGTACGTCCCCGTAAGCAGATTGTAGCCGATGAGTTTGCTCCTGAAGACACTCATAGCAGAGGTGGAGATGTTCCCCCGTGTATCGCCCACCGCGTGGACAGTCGCCGTTCGGATGCCGGCGTCGTCGTTATATATTATCCCGTTTTCGGTGTTCTCCGCGAGCAGCGCGCCGTCGCGGTCATAGATCGCCCCGCTGGAGAGCATGCCGTCGGTGTAGATCCCCTGGTTCCCGTAGAACAGGGCCCAGTCCCTGCCGTCCCGGACAAAGCGCACGCAAAAGAGGAGGGTGCCGATGACCAGCACCGCGGCGAGCAGCATGCATATAGTAGCGCGTCTTTCGAGCTTACGCATTGCCTTTGCTCCTCCTTCTATTCCAGAAGATCATCAAAATCCGTAACTTCAACATCCGTATCTTCCCTGAGTTCGGGCGCTATGGCGCGGCTCCTCTCCTCTTCTCTCCTGTGGCGCCTGCTCGCCCTCCGGACGTCCCTGTCTTTGCTCGCGACCGCGATCGAAGCGTCGAGCCTTGTGTCGGCGGCCTTAAGGAAGGCCAGCATCCCCCAGGAAGCCAGCATGCTGGTGCCGCCGGCTGAGAGGAAGGGGAAAGTGACACCGGTGAGCGGCAAAAGATCGACCGACCCGAAGACGTTCAGCGTCGTCTGGAACAGGAAGAGAGTCATGGCCGAGCACGCCGCGATCGTATAGTATGTCGAGCGCCCCGCCCAGATCGACCTCACGGCAAACACCGAGAGCGTGACTATCGCGACGATCGCCATCACCGCGATGATAAGCCCCCACTCCTCAGTCACGAAACCGAATACCAGATCCGTTTCGGAAGCCGGTATGTTCTTGAGCCATCCGTCCCCCGCGCCGACTCCCACAAGCCCGCCGCTCGCCGCGGCCGACATGGTCCTGGTCTGCTGGAAGCCCATATTGTCCGGATCGTCCCAGACATGTCCCCAGACGCCGAACCGCGCCGCGACGTAGGATTTGAACCTCAGCACCATCACTCCTCCGACGAAGGCCAGTCCTACGATCAGGATGAGCTTGGTGAAGTCGCCGCTCCTCAGGAAGGAGATCACCAGGAAGGTCACGAAGAATATCAGCGCTGTCCCGAAGTCTCCCATGAGCGCCAAGCAGACGAAGCAGAACCCCGCGAAAAGCATGAATATCAGGGAGTCGCGCCTGTCCATGAGCTCATCCAGCGACGTTGCCCCCGCCCAGATGAACGCGAGTTTTACCAGCTCGGAAGGCTGGACGGAAATCCCTCCGATGGTTATCCAGTTGTTCGCGCCGAATTTGGTCGTCCCGATCAGGAGGTTCGCGATCAAAAGCACCGCGGACGCTATGTACATGAAGCTCCGGAGTGCCTTGGCCCTCTCAAGATTCCGGAGTATCGTGCACATGAAAACGAAGAGCACAACGCCCATGGCGATCGCTATGAACTGCTTCAGGGTGCTTCCGGGGAATTTGCTCGCCGTGACCGCGAGGCTCAGAGTCGAGAGGAAGAACGCTATCGTTTCCATCTCGAAACCTCTTCTTCTCAGGACTCTCATGACGAGCACATATACCCACATAAGTACGGCAAGGCCGATGAATGAAAAGCTGATCCCGTCGGTATAGCTCTCGCCGAGGGAGAATCTCAGCTGGATCATCGCCATGACCTGGAACAGCGTGAGCGCCGCGAGAGCAGGGATCGGCGACCTTATGACCGTGTCCTCCCGCCTCATGTCGTAGTTGTTTCTGCGCTCCTCCAGGCTTATGGGGAAGAGCGTGCATAAGCTGTCCCCCATCTCTATCTCGTCGCCCGGTTCCAGCACGCATTCCGCGCCCTTCTTCAGCTTCCGGCCGTTTATGTACGTGCCGTTCCTCGAGCCAAGGTCTCTGAAGCGCCACCTGTCCTTATCGTCCCTGGTGAGCGTTCCCTGGCTTCGCGAGACCGCGGGATCGTCCACGACCAGGTCGCAGCTCTTTGACCGTCCGACCACGTTCTCCCAATGGGTGATTGGCGTGCTTATGCCGCCGTCGACGTTGAAATAAGCAAAGACCTCGGCGGAGTTTTTGGTCCTCAGAAGCGACCCGATGGCTCTGAGCAATACAAAGAGCGCCAGAAAGATGAACACCCATCTGGCGACCGCGGTGTACATGAGGCGCGTGCCCTCCGGAAGCTCCGAAAGGCCGCTGACCCCCGAGACCAGCGCGGAAAAGAATCCTTTAATTGCCTCAAAGATCTTGCTTAATACTTCCATACACTAGAGGCTGAAGCCTCCGTCCGCTCCTATTATCTGTCCGCTTATACCGCGCGACCCCTCCCCTGCGAGGAAGAGCGCGGCCCGGGCCGCCTCCTCCGGCGTGCCTATCCGCCCGAGGGCAGTCCTGCCCGCGAGGTCCGCGAGCGCCTCTTCTCCGAGAGACGCGTTCATCCTGGTATCTATCACTCCCGGAGCCAGAGCGTTCACCCTTACTCCCGAAGGTCCGAGCTCCGCCGCGAGGCTCCGCGCAAAGCCCTCGATCCCCGCTTTGGACGCAGCGTATACCGCTTCGCCCGACGCGGGCCTGGATCCCCAGATCGATGAGATCAGGACTATGGATCCCCTGCCTTCCTCTCTCATGCGGAGAGAGACCTCGCGGGCGGCGTGTATCGCCCCCTTGAGGTTTATGTCGATGACGCGGTCCACATCCTCCCCGGCCATGTCCGACAGGAGCCCGAGGTGCGCGACCCCCGCGGCGCATACGCAGGCGTCAAAAGCCCTTGCGCCGAACCATGTCCGCCCCTGTCTTACCGCTTCAGCCACTGCGATAGGGTCCCTTACGTCGCATCTTATGGCGAGGGCGCCGGTCTTCGCCGCGAGCTCCTGCGCCTTCTCCGCGGAATCCAGGTACGTAAAGCAGACGTCCCAGCCCGCGTCCGAGAAGACTTCTGTCAAAGCGGCTCCGATACCACCGGAGCCGCCTGTTATGAATACGGTCTTTCTTTGATCTTCCATGCACCTACAGCTTAGCCATGTGCTTAAGCGTTCTTATCATCTGGCAGGTATAGCCCATCTCGTTGTCGTACCAGGCGACTACTCTCACCTCGTAGATCTTGGTGCCGCAGCGCTGGGCAAGGGTCTGGGTCGCGTCGAACACGGAGCCGTAGGTGCTTCCGATGATGTCGGTCGATACGATCGGTTCCTCGTTGTATCCGAAGGACTCGGAGGCGGCGGCCTTCATGGCCCTGTTGATACCTTCCACGGATACGCTCTCTGCCTCGTCCTTCACGGTCGCGTCAAGGATGGTGAGGGACCCGGTCGGCACAGGGACTCTCTGGGCGGATCCTATGAGCTTTCCGTCAAGCTCGGGGATCACGAGGCCTATGGCTGCGGCAGCTCCCGTGCTGTTCGGCACTATGTTCAGAGCTCCCGCCCTGGCCCTTCTGAAGTCGCCCTTCTTATGCGGCCCGTCCAGGATCATCTGGTCTCCGGTATACGCGTGGATTGTGCTCATGAAGCCCGTCCTGATCTCTCTGTAGTCGTTCAGGACCTTTGCCATCGGCGCGAGGCAGTTGGTGGTGCAGCTCGCGGCTGATACGATCTTATCCTCCTTCTTCAGGGTCTCGTGGTTCACCCCGTAGACGATGGTGGGGAGGTCGTTCCCGGCAGGCGCGGAGATGAGGACTTTGCGGGCTCCGGCTCTCAGATGCGCTTCGGATTTTGCCTTGCTGGTATAGAAGCCGGTGCACTCCAGGACGATGTCCACCCCGAGCTCGCCCCATGGCGCGTTGGAAGCGTCGGATTCCGAATAGATCGGATATGCCTTCCCGTCCACGACTATGCTGTTATCAGCGACCTCGACGCCGCGGTCGAATCTTTTCTGGACGCTGTCGTACTTCAGTAGATACGCGAGCATCTCCGGGCTCGTAAGATCGTTTATCGCGACGACCTCGAGATCCGGATCGTCCACCAGCTTTCTGAACGCCATGCGGCCTATGCGTCCGAATCCGTTGATCGCTATCCTGGTCTTCTCCTGTTTCTTAGCCATTTTAAGTCCTCCTTATCAGAAATCCATGTTGGATATGTATTCGTCTTTGAAGCGCGGGTCGTCCGCGAGTTCTATCGGCCGGCATTTCTTCCTGATCGCTTCCAGGCGCTCTTCGGTTATATCTCCGCGGGCAAAGCCGATGGCCCCGCCGAGCGGAGTGTTCCCGCAGACCTCGATCTTTCCGCGCAGCTTCTCCGGGAAAAGACCGATCTCGAAAGCTTTGTCCGGGTCGATCCACTTTCCGAACCCGCCCGCGACGTACAGCTTCCCGAGGTCACCCGCGCCGACGCCGGCTTCCTTAAGCAGGACTTCCAGGCCAGCCCTGATCGCGGCCTTAGCGGTCTGGACCTTCCGGACGTCCTCTTGGGTGAACCTGACGCTCCTGGCGATCTGGTATCCGTTCCCGAACCCGTGAACAAAGGCTCCGCTCCTGTCCAGTATGCCGTTCTTCAGGAGCTCCGCCGTGAGCGCTATCACGCCGCTCCCGCAAAGCCCCGCCGGGTCGTCCTGCCCGATCACGTCGAAATACTTAAGATCCCCGCTTATCTGGACGTCCCTCACAGCGCCGGCAGAAGCCGCCATCCCGCAGCTTATCCCCGCGCCTTCCAGGGCCGGCCCCGCTGCCGTCGACGTCACGAGTATGCCGTCGGGGCACGAAAGGGCTATCTCCCCGTTCGTTCCGATGTCTATGAAAGCGTTGTATCCCTCCGCCTTGTCAAAGTCCGCGCAGGCCATGCCGGCAAGCACGTCCGCCCCGACGAAGGGCGATATGCACGGAAGGAGCACCGTCGCCGCGTTGTATATGATATCGGTCGTGTACGCCTCATACGGCGCCTGGGCGAGCCCGCTGACGTCATAGCCCATATAGAGGTGCTCCATCGCGGTGTTCCCGGCGATGACCGTGCTCCTCACAGCAGTCGAAGGCACTCCGGCCTCAGCCGCGCAGCGCAGCCTGAGCGAATCCACGTCGCCTCTCGCCGCGTTTCTAAGGGATTCCCTCTTCCCCGCGCAGGAAGCCTCGATGCGCGAGATCACGTCCTCGCCATAGCTCCTCTGGCTGGAAGCTTTGCCCGCCTCCGCGATGATCTCACTTTCAGGCGAGATCAGGGCTGCAGCGACCGTCGTGGTCCCGAGGTCCACCGCCAGGAAATATCCCGCGTGCCCGGACTTCCCGCCTTCCGCGCCGGATCCGGCGGCGCCATCCGCGCCTTTCCTGTCCGCCCACGCTCTGGCAGAGCCGCTGAGCTCCGTCTCTATCTCCTCTTCGCCCAGGACATCGTCGTCCACTATCACGGTCATCTCTCTGTCCGGAACGGTCCGGCAAGCGAGAAAATGCTCCCCGTCCGCGGAAACTCTGCATTTTCCGCAGATCCCGTTCCCTCCGCAGTCCGACCTTACGGGAACGCCCTGTTCCCGTAAGAGCTGCATCACGGTCTTGTCTCCGTCCGGGCTGACCCGCGCAATTACCTTTTCAAGCTCCTGTCTGATGTCGTCCATTACAGTTCTCCCAGCTCTTTGATGACTCCCGTCACCAGCTTCTCAAACTTTGCTGCCACTCTGTCAGCCGTCTCCTGCACTTCCGCGTGAGTGAGCGGCTGGTCCAGGATGCCCGCTGCCATATTGCTTATGCAGGAAACGCCGAGCACCTTAAGGCCCATGTGGTTCGCCGCTATCGCTTCGACCGCCGTGCTCATGCCTACTGCCGACGCCCCGAGGAGGCGGTAGGCTTTGATCTCCGCCGGGGTCTCGAACTGCGGCCCGGTCGCCTGCAGATACACGCCTTCCTTAAGGTCTATCCCCTCTTCCGCCGCGACGCGCTTCACGAGTTCGCGGATCTCCGGATCGTAGACCTTTCCCATATCCGGGAACCTGGTCCCGAGTTCCTCAATGTTCGGCCCGATCAAAGGGCTGGGCACGAAGCTCGAGATATGGTCCCTTATCAGCATCAGGTCTCCGGGGCTGAAAGACAGGTCTATCCCTCCCGCCGCGTTCGTCAGGAAGAGGACCTTTGCTCCCATAAGTCCCATGAGCCTCGCAGGCATCACAACGTCAGAGATGTCGTAGCCCTCGTAATAGTGGACGCGTCCCTTCATCGCGGCGACGGGCACTCCGGAGACCGTCCCGAAAAGGAACCTCCCGTCATGCCCCTGCACCGTGGATACCGGGAATCCTTTGATCTCGCTGTAGGGGATCTCCGCCTCCACTTCCATGTTCCTGGCGTATCCGCCGAGGCCCGATCCCAGCACCAGAGCGACCTTCGGCACGAATGACGTCCTCTCTCTTATCTGCGCAAGCGCCTCTATGAGTTTCACATATCGTTTATCCATATTTCCCCCGGTTCTTCCAATCGTCCGGAACGTCAGCTTCTGTTTACATTAAAAGATATTATACCGCAAATCGCGCTTCATTTGAAGCGTGAGAAGCAGGATTCGAATTGAAATC
>JAFWFF010000073.1 GCA_017515765.1 Bacillota bacterium
AGGAGATCGCGCTCAGGCACGGGATACCTGTCCTTCAGCCGCTGCGCATCAGAAACGACGAAGAGACCATAGAGAGGATCCGGGAATACGGCCCAGACTTTATAGTGGTCGCAGCTTTCGGGCAGATACTGCCGAAAGAGGTCCTGGATATTCCCGTTTACTGCTGCATCAATATCCACGCGTCTCTTCTGCCCAGGTGGAGAGGGGCTTCCCCGATCCAGCACGCGATACTCGCGGGAGACAGGACGACGGGGGTCACCATCATGAAGATGGCGGAAGGGCTCGACACCGGCGATATGCTTGCGAAACGGGAGATCATTATCGGGGATATGGACTATCCGGCGCTTTCAGAAGCGCTTTCCGAAGCCGGCGCGGAGCTTTTGACCGCGAGCCTTGACGGGATCGCCTCAGGGGAGATCAAAGGCGTTGCGCAGGACGATTCGCTCGCGACCTATGCGGGGATGATCGGCAAGGAGCAGGGAATGCTGCGGCCGTCCGAGACGACTGCAGTGGAAGCGGAGCGCATGGTCAGGGCGTTCAGGCCGTGGCCGGGAGTCTCGATAAGCCGCGGCGACGCGGTGCTTAAGATCAAAGCCGCTTCCGCAGTCCCGGAAACGGAGCGCGGAAGCGGGTACCCGCCGGAGTCCGGAAGGAAGCCCGGCTGCGTGCTCGGGGCGTCCGGGCGCGGGATAGATATAGCCATGAAGGAAGGTATACTCAGGATAGAGGAGATACAGGCGCCCGGGAAGAAGAGCATGGACGCCGGGAGCTTTCTCAGAGGAAACCGCCTTGAACCGGGAGAGATCCTGGGAATGAACTGAAAAGAGGCTGAGGATGTATTACGACATTTCATTTTTTCTGCTGATCCCGGCTATGATATTCGCCATCGCGGCGAGCGCCGGAGTCAGGTCGACTTTCAACAGATATGCCCAGATCCCCGACTCCATGGGATACACGGGAGCGCAGGCCGCGCGCCGCATCCTTGACGCGAACGGCCTGACAGACGTGCCCATCGAACAGGTGGCGGGGAACCTTTCGGATCACTACGACCCGAGGACCAGGACCGTCAGACTCTCGCAGAGCGTCTACGGCTCCAACTCCATAAGCGCCGTCGCCGTCGCCTGCCACGAGACAGGACACGCGATGCAGCACGCCTCGGGCTACGCTCCTCTCAATATCAGGAGCATGCTGGTACCTGTGGCGAACGCGGCTTCGAGCTTCACCTGGATCCTCATAATGATCGGGATCATGGTGATGGCTTCCGGGAACAGCGCGGGATCTTTGTTCTTCGACATCGGAGTGGCTGTCTTCCTGATCGTGGTCGCGTTCCATGTGGTGACGCTCCCGGTCGAGTTCAACGCGAGCTCCAGGACCCTCGAGCAGATGAGGTCTCTGAACATAGTGGTCGGCGAGGAGAACGACGCAGCGAAAAAGGTGCTCACCGCAGCGGCCTGGACTTATGTCGCCGGGCTTGCGGTAGCTGTAGCGAACCTGTTAAGGCTGATCTCGATCCGCGGAAGCAGGAGATAAACGGCATGGACCGGGACAGATACGTCGCTTACAAAGCTTTGCTGGCGATAGAGGAGGAAGGCGCGTGGTCGAACCTGGCCGTCGCGCGCGTTCTCGCCGAAGACGGCGGGCGCGTAAGCTCTCCCTCGTTCATCAGAGAACTGGTCTACGGCGTCACGGAAAACAAGTTGTATCTGGACTACGTTTTGGATAAAATGGCTAAGAAAGGCATATCCGGGACGGATCCCAGGACGCTAGTCATCCTCAGGATGGGCATCTTTCAGATAGAGTTCATGGAATCGGTGCCTGACCACGCCGCAGTATCGACCTCGGTCGCCCTCGCGCGGAAATGCGCCGCCGGACGCGAAAGATTCGTGAACGGCATGCTCCGGAACTATCTCAGGGAGCGCGGCGGCATCAGCCTGCCGGACCGGGAAGGTGATCCCGCCGGATATCTCTCGGTGAGGTGGTCATGCCACCGGAGCCTGGCGGAGTTTTTGATCAAAACGTTCGGACCTGATGACGCGGAGGAGTTCCTGAGGTTCGCGAACAGCCGCAAGGTGACCGGGATCAGGGCGGATCTTTCGAGGATAAGCCTGGAGGAGGCTGAAGAGGCTCTCGGGAAATGCGGTATCGCCGCGGAGAGAAGCAGGATCTCGGAAAGGATGCTGCTCACTTCCGGGGGCGGCGTGACAGAGACGGATCTCTTTAAGAACGGACTGATCTCTATCCAGAGCGAAGGCTCCTGCATGATAGCCGACATAGCTGGCGCAAGGCCGGGCGAGAAGGTCATGGACATGTGCGCCGCGCCCGGCGGAAAGACCGTGGCGATGGCCGAGAGCATGAAGGGCGAGGGAGTGATCTATGCCTTTGACCTTTATCCGCACAGGGTCGGGCTGATCGCGCAGAACGCGGGACGCGCAGGCATTCGGAACATCATAACGGAATGCCGTGACGCTTCCTGTCCCATGGAAGAACACATGGGCACCGCCGATCTGGTGCTTCTGGACGTGCCTTGCTCAGGCCTCGGAGTGATCAGAGAGAAACCCGAGATAAAGCTTAAAGCTTTTGATCCGGCTGTCCCGGGACTCGCGGAGATTCAGGAGAAGATACTCGAGACATGCTCGGGATACGTAAAGCCCGGCGGAAGGCTTCTGTACAGCACATGTACGGTAAATCCTGCCGAGAACGGAGGACGCACCGGGGATTTCCTCAGGAGGCATCCGGAGTTCAGCATCAGATATGAGAAAACGCTTCTGCCTCAGACAGACGGGACCGACGGGTTCTACGCCGCTCTGATGGTCAGGGAATAATGACAGCCTGTACAGGAAAGTTTGAAAGTGCAGAAAGGAGTCTGCAGATGGACGTTGGTTTCAAGACCGACAAAGGCAAACGCAGGAACAACAACGAGGATGCTTTTTTCGTCCTCCGCAATGACGGCGTGTTCATAGTCGCCGACGGAGTGGGAGGAAACAATTCCGGCGAGATCGCGAGCCGCACCGCAGTGAACGAGGTGGCGCAGTTCGTGGAGGACCGCTCGCCGAAGGGACTGAGGGGAAAGGCTCTCAGGGAATACTTCATCAAAGCCGTTCGCGGCGCGAATTTCCGCGTCTATGACATGGCTCAGCGCTATATCGAGAACAGCGGCATGGCCACCACGATGGTCATCGCTTACATAGAAGGCAGCAGGCTTCTGGTCTGCAACGTCGGGGACAGCCGCGCCTATGTCTACGGCGGCGGAGTCCTCAGGCAGATCACGGAAGACCATACATACGTGAACGCTCTGGTCAAGGCGGGAGTCATCTCAAAAGACCAGGCGATGAAGCACGAAGACAAGAACATGATCACCAAGGCGATCGGGGCGGAAAACGACGTCGAACCGGACATTTTCGAGCTGGAGCTCATGGACGGCGACTGCGTGCTGCTCTGCGCCGACGGCCTTTACGGAGAAGTTAATGAAGAAGATATAGCCGGGCTGTTCGCCAAAGGCGGATCCATGACGGACACGTGCGCCGAACTGGTCGACGCGGCGAACGACGGCGGAGGAAGTGACAACATAACCGTAATCTGCATAAAGGTAACGGAGGGTGAAGCTCATGAGTAAACTACTTGCCGGAAGATATGAGCTGACAGAAAAGATCGGCGAAGGCGGCATGGCCGTCGTATACAAAGCAAAGGACCGTCTGCTCAACAGATACGTCGCCATCAAAATACTGAGACCCGAGTTCACGAAGGACGAGCAGTTCGTTTCCAACTTCAAGAGGGAATCGCAGGCTGCGGCGGGACTTCAGCATCCCAACATCGTTTCGGTGTACGACGTCGGAAAGGCAGGCTCCATAAACTATATAGTCATGGAGCTGATCGACGGACGTCCTCTTTCCGATATCATCGAGGAACAGGCGCCCCTTGACTACAAGCTGGTCATCGACATCTCACAGCAGATCTGCGCAGCGCTTGCCCACGCCCACAAGAACGGGATCATTCACAGGGACGTGAAGCCCCATAACATAATGATCACCACCGACGGCATAGCCAAGCTCACCGACTTCGGCATCGCGAGAGCGGTGACGAATTCGACGATAGTCGCTGACACCAGCAAGATCATCGGATCGGTGCATTATTTCTCGCCGGAGCAGGCGAGGGGATCTTTTGTTGACGAAAGATCGGACATCTATTCTCTCGGCATCGTCATGTACGAGATGCTGACCGGACAGGTACCCTTTGACGGAGACAACCCCGTGGAGGTCGCCCTCAAGCACATCAACGAGGACATCATACCGCCGACCAAACTGAACAAAAGCGTCCCGCCCAACCTCGAGAAGCTGGTGATGAAGGCTACGGACAAATTCCAGACCAACCGGTACAAATCCGCTGAGGAGATGCTGGAGGATCTGAAGAACATCGACTTCTTCACAACGTTCGTGACCACCGGGGTCACATCCTCGGGAATGGGAGGAAGCAGGAACGTTTCCGCAGGCGTGCGCACAGACCGCGGCAAAAGCAGTGAACTGGCAGGCCTCGCTTCGAACGGAAGAAAGAAAAGCCGTACGGCTTCCGATGACGGGGATGATGGCAATAAGGGCGGTCACGGCGGCGGAAGGCGCAATAACAAGAAGAAGATACTGATTGCCTGCGCGATCGCGCTCGGAGCCATACTGCTTCTCCTGGTGGTGCTTAAGCTGACCGGAGCCATAGGCGGAGACAAGGGCAACGACGAAGTCCCGGTGCCGGACCTCGCGGGAATGACCTATGAGGAAGCCGAAGCAAAGCTTAAGGAACTCGGCCTGGTCATCGCGAAGGGCGAGGACATTTCCAGCGCGGACATTGAGCAGGGCCGCGTGGTCTCCCAGATGCCCGTGAAGGATACCAACGTCAAGAAAGGAAAGACCATCACCGTAAGGCTGAGCTCCGGACCGGGAGAAATAGAGGTCCCGGACCTTACGAACATGACGTTCGATGAGGCAAAGGCAGCGCTGGAGGCGCTCGGGCTTAAGATCATCAACGGCGGCGACACCTTCAGCGAGACTATAGAGAAGGGCAAGATAGCCAATCAGTCTCCGAAGGCTCTTGAAATGGCCAAGAACGGCGAGGCGGTGACGGTATACATCAGCGCCGGCCCGGAGGAGAAGGACGGCCTCGTCCCGAATCTGGTGGGCAGCGCTTATACGGGCAGGGACGCGATGGACGCCATACTTGCCGAATTCGATTTCGTCCTGGGCGACGTGACCGAGGAAGAGAGCGATGAGACTCCGGGAACCATAATCAGGCAGGATCCCATAGGCGGAAGCACCGCTGAGAAGGGCTCTTACATCAATATCGTTATAGCCAAGGCAAGGTCCACCGTCACGGTGCCTTCGCTCATCTCCTATACGGTCGATGAGGCGAGGACGCTCCTGGCGAATCTCGGGCTTGCGATAGAAGTCAACTATGTCGACAGCGCGACCGGAGTGCCGGGCCAGATCATCGGGCAGAGCCCGACAGGCGGTACGGAAGTGGCGCCCGGAACGACCATATATGTCGACGTGATCAAAGATTATTCCGGCGGCGATGACGGCGGCGGAGAAGGCGATGACGGCGGAGAAGACGATGGCGGCGATGGCGGAGCGGTCGGCTGATGCATCCGGGTCCGTAAAAGGACTTGTAAGGAAAGGAATAGGCGGGTTCTACTTTGTCGAGACTCCCTCGGGGGTGGTCCGCGCAAAGGGAAGGGGAGTCCTGAAGCTGGACGGAGTCCCTTTGACGGTGGGCGACCTTGTGGATGTCATACCGCCTGCGCCGGGAGAGGATGACGGTGTCATCGAGCGGATACTTCCCAGAAAGAACCGCTTTGACAGGCCTCCCGTATCCAATCTGGACGCCATAATTGCGGTGGTCGCGGTGAAGGATCCGGAGCCGAACTTTTTCGTACTCGACAAGCTCCTGGTGATGGCGGAGACAAAAGGAGTCACTCCCGCGGTATGCATCAACAAGATCGACAGCGCGTCGCCGGGTGAGGCAGAGGCGATCAGAGACATGTATGCGGGCATCTACGATACTTTCCTGGTCGGGGGCCTCACGGGCGAAGGAATGGACGACCTCTGGGACTATGTATGCGGCAGGAAAACGGCCTTTGCCGGGCCGTCCGGAGTCGGGAAATCGACTTTGATCAACAGGCTGATACCGGAAGCCGGGATGGATACCGGAGGCATAAGCCGAAAGACCTCCCGGGGCCGCCATACGACGCGCCACGTCGAGATGTTCCCGGTGAACGGGGGATATCTGTTCGACACGCCGGGATTCACTTCATTTGATCTCGCGGAGATGGACGAACGGGAGCTGGCTGCGTGTTTTCCGGATATCGAACGGAATGCAGGGACGTGCAGGTTCGAAGACTGCATGCATCTGGACGAACCGGACTGCGGCGTCATAAGGGCGCTGAGAGACGGAAGGATAAGCCGTTCCAGATACCGTTCCTACCGTATGGGCATAGACGAGATACGCAAGAATCGCAAATACTGAAGAGAAGTGTCAGAGAGGTATTTACAGATGAAGATGATCGCCCCCTCGATCCTTTCAGCCGATTTCTCAAGGCTGGGAGAACAGGTCCTTGAAGTAAGCCGCGCAGGCTCGGACTTCCTGCACATCGACGTTATGGACGGCGCTTTCGTCCCCAATATCACGTTCGGCGCGACAGTGATGAAGTCGCTGGACAAGCTCGATACCGCGCCATATGACGTGCATCTCATGATCGAAGACCCCGACAGGTTCATCATGGATTTCGTTACGGAGAAGACCGAGTACGTCACGGTCCACCAGGAAGCCTGCGTCCACCTCAACAGGACGCTCTCGCACATCAAAAGCTTCGGCGTCAAGAGCGGAGTCGCTCTCAATCCCGCGACTTCACTCACGACTCTGGAGAATGTGCTGGACGACGTGGACATGGTGCTCATAATGAGCGTGAACCCCGGCTTCGGCGGACAGAGCTTTATAGAGAACTCCATCGCGAAGATCGCTAAGCTGAAAGAGATGCGTGAGGCTGCAGGCAAGGACTTCCTGATAGAAGTGGACGGCGGCGTGACGCTGGACAACACTGTCAGGATCGCCCAGGCAGGCGCCGATATACTGGTGGCCGGATCCGCGGTATTCGGAGCGGACAGCCCCGGAGAGAGAGTAATGACCTTCAGCAAACTTCTGGGAAGAGCATAACAGACAGGATAAACAAAGAGCCCGATGGCATGCCATCGGGCTCTTTTGGTTTTTGATCTAAAGGGTTACGACTGTAACCTGGATGCGCGGACTGCCTTCTGTTTAAGGAAGGGATTGACGTGCCTGCTTGGAGTGAATGCCGGCATGCCGGAACCTTCGCCTCCTTCACCGCCGTCGCCGCCGTCGCCGGGATCCTCTCCGCCGCCTGATATCTCGGTCGCGACGTCAACAAATATGGTGCTTCCGACAGGTGCTTCGGTACCGCCTTCCGGATTCTGGGCTATTACTGTGCCCGGGGAAGCGGAATCGGTCTCGACATAGTTTACGGAGATGTAGAGGCCGACCGACGACAATGTCGATGTGGCTTCGTCAACTCCCATGCCGATGAGGTAGGGGACGGTGACCGTGCTCTCGGGCGGTTCTGTCGCGACGTTGACAACGACCGTGCTTCCCTGCTCGATCTCGTGGCCGCTTCCCGGAGTCTGGCTGATTATCAGTCCCGGGGCGGTATCGGAGGTCTCGACATAGTTTACCGAGATGTTGAGACCCAGGGCGGCGAGAACGGATGTGGCCTCATCGACGTTATATCCGATAAGGCTGGGTACCGTCACGTACTGCGGAGGAACGTCCTTGCCGGGCTCGACCGGATACTGCGATACGTCGGGGTTGTGCAGGTAGCAGTAGTATTTCGGAACGTCCTTGGCAGCTTCGCCGTAGTTGATGAATTCTTTCTCTTCGGTGTCCTTGCAGCTCGGAGTGGCGAGGCAGCCGGTCTCCTTGCAGATCACGGCTTTGACCATCAGATCCTTCAGGTTCTTGGTACCTGTCTGGGTACCGTCTATATAGTACTCGCTTCCGTATCTTACCACGTTCGCGGGCCTGTCGGGCTGATGGCCGCCGTAGAAGCCGTCTATCTGTCTCGCGATAATGCCCCACAACTGTACTGCCGCTTCGGAAGTCCGTGTGAGCTCCATACCGTAGTCATTGCCGATCCAGAGCGCCGCGGTGTAGGTGCCGGTGAATCCGTCGAACCACGCGTCGTAGTAGTTCTGAGTGGTCCCGGTCTTTCCGCCTGCCCATGTGTCGGGGATGTAAGCTTCGGGCGCTGTGCCGTAGCCGTAGATGACGTCGTACATCATGTTGGCCATGATCCAGGCAACGCCGGGATCGAGGACCTGGTAGACTTCCGGATTGTCTTCGAGAAGCACCTGGTCGTGGCGGTCAAGCACCTTGACGTAGGAAGAGGTCTCGTAACGTACGCCGTTGTTGGGGAATACCGTATAAGCGGAAGCCATCTCGAGGGAGGTGACGCCGTAGGTCATACCTCCGAGAGCAAGAGCCGCGGCGTTGACGTCGCTGACGTCGCCGCTGTCGACCAAAGTGGTTATTCCGAACTTTTTGACGTTGTTGAGCGAATAATCCGGCCCTACCTGCATCCAGATCTTCACCGCGCAGGTGTTCAAAGAGTTGACCATCGCGGAGTGGAGGGTTTGCGGACCGCTGTAGGAACCGCCGAAGTTCTTCGGCCATACCTCGCCGTTAATGGTCGTCTTCTCGTCGATAACGATGGAACCTGCGGTGAGGTAGTCTCCGTAGAGGTCTTTGCCCTGCTTATCGATCTTATAGTCGGTGAATACGTGGGTCTGTCCCGCCGCGTATTCCTCGGCGCTCTGCTGGAGAGCCGCGGAGTAAACGCCAAGAGGCTTGATGGAGCTTCCCGGCTGACGCGGGGAGATCGCGCGGTTGTAGATCATGCGCCCGGTGGTGCTCCTTCCGCCGACCATCGCTTTGATGTGTCCGGTGGAGTTCTCTATTATCGTCATCGCTGCCTGGGGCTGGATGACGCGGCTGTTGAGAGTGTAGGACGACGGCGGGATGATGAGCCTGCCGTTCTCATCAAAGATGAAGAACTCCTCGTTGCCTTCCTCCTTGAAGAAATCCGCGCTTACGATCAGGTTGCCTTCGGAGTCGCGGCTCTTGTACTTGGCAGGGATGTTGATATAGCCTCCCGAGATGGAGTAGTAGGTGCCGTTGTCGTAGATATAGAAGCTCGGGAACTCAAGGCTGTATTCGGTCTGTCCGCCGACGGTGGTGTCGTAGATGTGGAAGAAACCGCCGTCCTCGAACCATACGCTTCCGTCGTCAAGCTTCTTGACGCCGGCGGTGTGGATCGCGAACGTCCTTCCGTCATGGAAGAACCTGCTGTAGTCATAGAGGACCACGTTGCCGTATTCACCGATGATATCGCCGTTGCCGTTGAAGTTGGCGCGGACGCCCGGGTAGTTGCTTGAATCCTTGAATTCGTTGATTATGACGGTCTGGGCCTGCATGTCGAGAGTGGAATAGATCTTGAGTCCGCCCTGATAGACAGTGCGCCACGCGGTGTCATAATCCATGCCCTTGTCGTTCATGAGGTCTCCGATGACCTCGCTTATGACATAGTCGGCAAAATATGCCGCGTTGGAATTGTATACCTCATAGCTGGGGTTCAGCATCGCGGAGAGGGGAGTAGCCATCGCTTCCTCGTATTCAGCGTCTGTGATATAGCCCTGCTCGTGCATGAAAGTAAGGCAGATCTCACGGCGGCCTTTGCTCTCGTCGTTCATGATATAGAAGCCGTTGTCTGTCTTCTTGAGGAGGACATCCGCGTACTCTTCGCCCGGGACGCCTTCCATATACCTTACGAGCTCATACTCCGCGGGGAGCTGGGGAAGGGCGGCGAGAGCCGCGCTCTCGGCAATGGTCAGCTGGCTGACGTCCTTTGAGAAATAGGACTGGGCGGCCGTCTGGATGCCGTAGCTGTTGTAGCCGAAATAGATGGTGTTGAGATATGCCTCAAGGATCTCGTCCTTGGACAGCTCTTTCTCCATCTGCATTGTGTAGTAGGCTTCTATTATCTTTCTCTTGAAGTCATAGTCGAACCTGGTCTCCTGGAGATACAGGTTTCTGGCGAGCTGCTGGGTTATGGTACTGGTGCCGCTGATCCTTCCGCCTCCGAATACGGATTCATAGATGGCTCCGAGTATACGGATGACGTTGAATCCGCTGTGCTCGCGGAAAGTCTTGTCCTCAAGCGCGATTATCGCGTCCTGGGTGTGCTTCGGGATGTCTGCTATGCTTGCGTTCTCGCGGTTGCTGCCGGAATAGACGGAGTCTATCTCGTTGCCGTCGTCATCGTAGATGGTGGTCGTCTCGGAGAGCAGCTCATACATCTTCGACGTATCGATGGGCGGCGCGTCCGATACGATCTTGTACAGCACAACGCAGCCCGCCGTGAACACGATGAGCATCAAACAAAGTATCACAAGGAAGAAGTTCCTTATGGGATGTCTCTTTTTGTTCTTTTTCTTTTTCTTCTTCTTGGTGCCCGTCTTTCCGCCGGCCTTTACAGCAGCGGAGGTCGTCGCTTCCGTGTCCACGCCGACAGCGGCAGCCTTAGCCTCTCCGCCGGTCTGTTCGTTCCTGTTTCTTCGACTCATTTGATAAATATCCTTTCAAATCTATGGTTATAACGTTAATATCGAAGTCATTATGCCTATGAGCACATAAACATACATGGTAATTATACCACATAATGATCGTAATAGGAAATCAAAACCGAAGCTTAAGAGAAAAATAAGATATTGCCCTGGAATGGTCAAAATGGTATAATATGGAAATAGAACGAGCCGGCGCCGCTGTGGGTGCGCGCCTTGAGAAGACCGATACTTTACTATACGTTGTTTTTTGCCTGGGGACAGCTCGCCGCGTATTACGCGTCCGGGCGGTCTTCGGTTTTTTTGTTCGCGGCCTGGCTGGGTTCCGCCGTCTTCATATGCCTCGCCGCCGCAGGGAGCGGTGACCTGCGCGCAGCGGGGAAGAGGACCGTCATAGCCGCAGCGGCTTTCTTTATCGCGGGTTCTTTGATCATGGCGCTCCAGACCGCGCGTCTGGACCCCCGCGAGGAGGCCGGTTTTACCGAGCGGGGGAGGTATCTCGTGCGCGTGGAGAGCGTGAGGCCTTCGCGATCCGGGCTTTATCTGGACTGCGAAGGCCTTGGGAAGATCGACGGCGTTTCGGGGAATGCAGGGCCTTTCGGACATCGGGGAGGGCGGATCAGGCTGTCTTATTCCGTATCCGGAACTCCGGAAGTGGACGCATGGCTTTATTCCCTTATCGGCAAGGAAGTGGCCGTCGGAGCGGAGCTCACGCTTCCCGAGTCCGCCGGAAACCCGCGCACTTTTGACTACAGAAGATACCTTCTGGGGAGAGGGATAAGCTTTACCGGAAAGCTGATGAAAGCTCCAGTAGCTGAGGATGTAAGGTATGAAGGAAGCCGGTTCTCAGCCCTGAGAAGATGGGTCGCCCTGGGACGCGGGGCATTTCTGGGCCGGATACGCGGAGAAGGCGACCGTGCATTCGCTTCCGGTATACTCTTCGGCGACACTACGGGAATGGACGAGGATGAACTGGAGGAGTTCCGGAGGAACGGGACAGCGCATATCCTTGCGGTGAGCGGGCTCCATATAGGCGCGCTCGCCTCGCTGCTGACAAGGCTAAGGAACCGCTCGGGAAGGAACTGGACCGCGGTGCCCTGCGCTTTCCTGCTCATGCTCTACGGGGAAGCTTCGTGCTGGTCCCCCTCGGTCGTAAGGGCTGTTATGCTGGCAGTGGTCCGGATGGCAGCGGAGGTCACTGACAGGCCGTACGACAGCACTGAGGCGGCCGCGCTCGTGTCGCTCTGCATACTCGCGGCGCGGCCTTACATGATCTTTGACCAGGGATTCCAGATGTCGTTCCTGGCGCTGCTGTCGATCAACTTCCTGCTTCCGTATCTTAAACCGAGGATAGGATCCGGCGCGGCGGTGATGCTGGCAGTCCAGGCGGTGATGATCCCTTATTCAGCCTTCGTATACAACGTGTTTTCCCCTTTGGCGGTGATCCTGAATATCCCGATGGTGTTTCTGGCGTCGGTCTACACTCCGATCGGGGCAGCGGGCTTCATGGCTGAGCTGTTCGCGGGCACGGCAGGCCCTGTTCCCGATCTTCTTTCCGGGCTCGGAAGGCTGATCAAAACAGTCGACCATATACTTTTTCTCGGAAACCCGGCCGCGATGCGCGTCCCTTCGCCTCCGCTATGGGCGGAAGCGCTCCTTCTCGCGGCGGTGTTCCTGCTTGCGTCAGAGTGGGGAGAGGTCTTTCTCAGAGAACGCAAAAACGTTGAAATGCGAAGGCTTTTCGCAGCCGTGCTGATCGTCGCCGCACTGTCCTCCTGGTATGCCGGGCGGAGCCCTTTTGATAATGCCGATATGGTGTTTCTGGACGTCGGGCAGGGAGACTCCCTGCACGTCAAAGCCGGCCGGGGCGTCGACGTCCTGATCGACGGAGGGGGGAACGCATACCGGAATGTGGGAAGGGATACCCTTATGCCTTACCTTCTGCCCAACGGGGTGCGTAACGTTGACCTGGCGCTTGCCACACATCTCCACACGGATCATTTCCTCGGACTCGAGCAACTGGCGGAGGAATATCCGGTCAGGGAGATCGTTACAGAAGGCCTGGCAGGTGACGTCATCAAAGCCGGGGACGTCGATATCAGGATACTCTGGCCGGCTCCGGAAAACGCCGGAAGCCCGGATGAAAACTTCGGC
>JAFWFF010000074.1 GCA_017515765.1 Bacillota bacterium
ATCGGCGGGGACATAGGCCTGATGCACGCGTTTGTCGGGCCGGAGCGCGAGACGTATGCTTCGTTCCGCGTGATGAACGAGCTTTATGACATAGAGCTCTACGACAGATACGTGGACTACATCACGGCGGAAGGCGAAGATATGGTCCGGAACTCTGAAGCCATAAAGATATGAGGCGCTGCGCCTGATAGCAGCAGGGGAGGCATAGAATGCGCCGGAACGCCAGGAACGGAAAAGTCCCGGTCGGGGATACATATATGAGTTACGCCGCCTTCGGGCAGGGCGAGAAGGCTTTCGTCATCCTGCCCGGGCTTTCGGACGGGCTCGCGACCGTGGAGGGGAAGGCCATTTTGCTCGCAAAGCCCTACGAGATGTTCTTTGACCGGTATACCGTGTATATGTTCAGCAGGAAGGACAGGATGCCGGAGGGTTATTCGATCAAAGATATGGCGGACGACCAGGCTGAGGCGATGCGCGCTCTCGGGATGGCCAAAGCCTTCGTTATGGGCGTGTCTCAGGGCGGGATGATCGCCCAGTGCCTCGCGGCGGACCATCCGGAACTTGTTGAAAAGCTGGTCCTCGCGGTCACGGCTCCCTGCGTGAACGACACGGTGCGGAGCGGCATCGCGGAATGGCTGGAAGCGGCGGACGCGGGCGACCACAGGCGGCTCATGATCTCGACCGCCGAAAAGAGCTATTCGGAGGCATATCTCAGGAAATACAGGAAGCTCTATCCGATACTCAGGTTCGTCGGGAAGCCTTCGGACTACGGCAGGCTCAGGGCGAACGCCGGGGCGATACTGAACTTCGGAGGCGCGGGGGACCTCGGCAAGATCAGATGTCCGGTTTTGATCGTAGGAGGCTCGGAGGACAAGATCGTCGGGGCCGCCGCGTCTCGCGAACTGCATGAGATGATCCCGGGGAGCGAGCTCTATATCTACGAGGGTCTCGGCCACGCCGCCTATGAGGAAGCAAAGGACTTCAACGCGTGCGTTCTGGAATTCCTGGAGCGCGGGAACGATTGACTTGAAAGCCGGATGATAATATAATTTTGTAAGTTGGAATAACCGCAGCGCGTTCTTCCGGAACGGGCGGTGAGCCCGGGCGGAAGTGAAAAGGGAAACAGGTCAGAAGCCTGTGCGGTCCCGCCACTGTATGCGGCCTGATATGCTTTGATCGAAAGAGCCACTGGGACGACCGGGAAGGCAGAAGCATATCGGCAGGCCGCGAGCCAGGAGACCTGCGCGCCTGCTTCTTACGGCCGGCGAAGGACCGGAGCGGAAGAATGATGATGACAGCAAATACGGGCTGCAGTCTTGGAAGGCTGCAGCCTTTTCTGCAGCCGGGCCCGGAAGGAGGAGCCTGATCATGAACAAAAAGAAATTCCTTGCAGTACTTATCGCGATAGTAATGGTACTGTCACTGGCGGCTTGCGGCGGAAGCGGATCCGGAAGCGGCGGCGGAGGATCGCAGCCTGACGCGTCTGTACCCACGCAGGACAGAGAAGGAAACGATATCAGCATCCCGGAGAAGGTCGAGCGCATAGTCTCCCTCGCTCCTGCGACCACCCAGATACTTGAGTCGGTCGGCAAGATGGACCAGGTGGTCGGAGTTGACACCCAGACGCCGTTCTATGTCAGCGGAGTCGACAGCCTTCCGCAGTTCGATATGATGGAGCCGGACATCGAAGCCATCGCGGCTCTCGAGCCTGACATCGTATTCACCACTGGCATGAGCTATATAGAAGGCGACCCGTATTCGGCGCTCATCGACCTCGGCATCTGCGTCGTGGTGATCCCCTCCAGCAACAGCCTGGAAGGCGTCAAAGAAGACATCCTCTTCACCGCAGCCTGCGTCGGCGAGACCGAAAAGGCCCAGGCGATAGTGGACGAGATGCAGAAGGATCTCGATGAGATCGCAGAGATCGGAAAGACGATCACGGAGAAGAAGACCGTAGCGTTCGAGATCAGCGCGCTTCCGTACATCTACAGCACCGGAAAGGGCACGTTCATCGACGAGATGATCACTTTGATCGGGGCCGAGAACGTCTACGGAGACCAGGAGAGCTGGATACCCGTAACTGAAGAGGACGCGGTCGCCGCGGACCCGGACGTCATCCTGACCTCCGTCAACTATCTGCCCGACGCGGTAGGCGAGATCATGGGCCGTCCCGGCTGGGAAGAGGTAAAAGCCGTAAAGAACGGGGAAGTATACTACATCGACAACGCATCCAGCTCGCTTCCCAACCAGTATGTTGTGAAGGCTCTGCTGGAAATGGCCAAAGCCGTTTACCCGGAGTACTATGGAGAAGTCGAACTCGACCTGGCAGCCTGACGGCGGCGCCAAAAAGAGCATAAAATGGATCATCCTCCCGGTGCTGACACTTCTGGTGCTGGCACTGGGAGTTTCTATTGGAAGCGCAGACATCTCTCTGGGGGACGTCTGGGCTGTTTTGATGCATAAACTGTTCGGGGCGGGACTTCCGGAGACCATCAGAGGCATCAAAGTCTCCATAGTCTGGAGCATCCGCTTCCCGCAGGTGATAATGGCGTTCGTAGTAGGAGCGTCTCTCGCGGCGAGCGGAACGGTGATGCAGTCGGTGCTCAGGAACCCGCTCGCTTCCTCATATACTCTCGGCGTATCCTCGGGAGCCTCGCTCGCTGCGGCTGTCGTGATAGTGACCGGAGCAGCGGTCCTGGGGAGCTATACGCTTCCGATCGCGGGCTTCGCCGGAGGCCTGGTCACGGTCTTCCTCGCGATGGCGCTCACAATGCATTTCGACAGGAGCCTGGAGAACCAGACGGTGATACTCGTCGGAATGGTCCTCTCGCTTTTCGTGAACGGGCTTCTGACCCTCGTCACGGCGCTTTCTTCGGATCATCTCGCGAGGCTGATATTCTGGCAGATGGGCTCCTTCACAGGCCAGACGTGGGGAAACGCGGGTCTGCAGTTCGCGATCCTTACGGTATGCCTTATCTTCCTTTCCCGCTACTCCAGGGAGATGGACCTCATGACCTTCGGTGACGAGCAGGCGATGTCGGCGGGAGTGAACCTCCGCGCGTCAAAGCTCATACTCATAGCCGTGGCAGCGCTCCTCACGGGAAGCGCGGTGTCGATGGTCGGAGTGATCGGTTTCGTGGACCTGATCGCGCCGCACGTGGTGCGCCGCTGGTTCGGCTCGAACCACAGGACGGTGGTACCCGTGTCGGCTGTGCTCGGCGGAGTGCTCATGGTGATCGCGGACCTGATAGGCCGCACCATAATAGCGCCGAGGCAGCTCCCGGTCGGAGCGGTGACCGCTTTGATCGGGGCGCCGTTCTTCGCCTATCTGTTCTTCAAGCGCAGAAAGGGGGAGATGTAGGATGCTGGAGCTGAAACACGTTTCCGCCGGTTACGGCGAGACCGAGATCCTGCACGACCTTTCGTTCCGCTTTGAGGACGGGGTGAACTACTGCCTGCTCGGACCGAACGGCTGCGGCAAGACCACGCTCCTCAGGGCGATGGCGGCTTTGATCCCGTATAAAGGGGAGATAAAGCTCGCGGGCAGCGAGATCTCGGGAATGAAGCGCAGAGAGGTCGCTTCGCATATGGCGGTGCTGTCGCAGGTCTCCCAGGTGTATTTCCCATATACGGTCTACGATACGGTGATGCTGGGAAGGTACCAGCACATGAAGAGCGACCTCTTCGGCCGGCCGGGCAAAGAGGACCGCGAGATGGTGGAGCGGTGCCTTGAGACCGTCCGCCTCTCCGATCAAAGAAACCGCCCCATCAACGAGCTTTCGGGCGGCCAGAGGCAGAGAGTCTTCCTGGCGCAGGTGCTCGCCCAAGACCCGGAGATCATCCTGCTGGACGAGCCGACCAACCATCTGGACATCAGGCATCAGCTGGAACTCATCGAGTATCTGAAGAACTGGACCGCGGAAGGCCGGCACCAGGTCATCGGAGTGCTCCACGACATAAACCTGGCCTTAAGGCTGACGGACCGGGTGATCTTCATGAAGGACGGACGCTTCGTAAAGAGCGGGAGCTTTGACAGCGTGGCGGACGCGGCGCTTCTGGAAGAGATATACGAGACCGACATAGTCGGATTCATGCGCGATTCGCTGAAGAACTGGAGCGGGATATGAGCGGGGACAGCAGGAAAAAGGCAAGATACAGGAGCCCTTATGAGGCGTATCCTTTCCTCTCGGACGACGGGTGCGACCTGAGGTGCGACTTCGAGATACTGACCGACAGGATGGCTTCGATGACCGGAGCCCTGGCGGCGCGCTGCCCGGAGAAGCGGGAAGAGCTCCTTAAGGTCGACGAGCTGATCTACCACTTCAATCCGACGCTCCGGACTTTCTTAAGCGTGACTGAGGAAGAGACGGGCTGGCTGCTTGAGCGCGCGGACGAGATGAGGGATGAGGTCAGGGACCGCTTTGACCGTTTCGTGCTCCCGGCCGGATCGGAGCGCGCCTGCGCGGCGCACGTCCTCAGGGTCGACGCCAAGAGCCTGGTCCGGATGCTCTACCGCGCGAGAGAAGGCGGCCTGGAGTTCAGCGACAGGGTGATCGACTTCGCAAGCATCGTCGCGGACTATTTCTTCATGCTCGCACTATGGCTGAACAAAGAGGACGGAGTCCCCGAGATCCCCTTCAATAGCCGCACTTACTGAGACAAAAGACAGTCAGGCATCCCCTGTGACCGGGGGATGTTTTTTTATTCAGACTGTATGCCTCAATATATGTGAACTTTTCGTCAATTTATGGAATTCGCGGTCTTTTTTTGGTATTATATATTGATAGGCAGCATAGCATGACGCAGCACCAAAGGAGGTACGCGGAATGGAATTCAGGGACGTCGTAAAGAACCGCTATTCATGCAAGAAATATGACCCTTCGAAGGGCGTTGAGCCGGAGAAGATCGAGGCGATACTCGATGCGGGGAGGCTGGCGCCTACCGCCAAAAACCTTCAGGAACAGAGGATATACGTACTTCAGTCGCCGGAGATGCTTGCGAAGGTCGACAAAGCCACGCCCTGCCGCTACGGCGCGCCGGTCGTGATCGCCGTGGCCTATGACAGCGGGAACACTTTCACATATCCCGGCGGGAAGAGAGATTCGGGAACTGAAGACGCTGCGATAGTCGCGACGCATATGATCCTCGCCGCTGCTGACGAAGGAGTCGACAGCTGCTGGCTGAACTTCTTTGATCCGGAGCTTCTGGAGGCGGATCTGGGCCTGCCCGGAAACGAGAAGATCCTGATGCTCATGGATCTCGGATACGCGGCTGAGGGGGCGGGGCCGCTCCCGAACCACGGGTCCAGAAAGCCTCTGAGCGAGACCGTTACTTATCTTTAAGAGCAACATAGAGAAAGCAGAAATGAAGAGAGAACATGCATTAAGGATCCTGGCAGCGCTGGCGCTCGTCCTTGTGCTCGCGGCGGGAACGATGCCGGGAACGAGCGGCGCGGCATATGCCGCCTCACCGGTCACCATAACAGAGCAGCCGCATGACGTCACGGTCACATGCCCCGAAGGCGCGGAGTTCCGCGTAGAAGTGGATCATCCGGAAAACGTCGCGTCATATCAGTGGGA
>JAFWFF010000075.1 GCA_017515765.1 Bacillota bacterium
AATTATCCGAGGAGGCGCGGCTTACATCGCTCCGCGCTCCGGATCGACTTATTTCTGCAGCGCCCGGGCCTTTTGATCAGAGACCTCACGCCCCGACGTTACGAACAGATATTATACAACATGCGCCTTGCTATTGCAAGCGATGTATGTACCTAAAATCAGTTGATCTCCTCAAGTCTGTGGCAGGCGACGTAGTGCCCCTTCTCCACTTCCTTGAATTCCGGCATGGACTCCGCGCAGATCTCTGCCGCGAATGGGCATCTGGTCCTGAACGGGCATCCCGACGGAGCGTTCAGCGGGCTCGGGATGTCTCCGACCAGCGGGATTCTCTTGTTCGCGCGGGCGATGTGCGGATCCGGGATCGGTACTGCCGAGATCAGGGACTTGGAGTACGGATGCAGCGGCCTGTCGTAGATCTCAGCGGCGTCCGCGAGCTCGACCATCTTGCCGAGGTACATGACCGCGATCCTGTCGCTTATGTGGCGCACGACCAGGATATCGTGGGCGATGAACAGGTACGTGAGCCCGAGGCTGTCCTGCAGTTCATCGAACATGTTTATGACCTGCGCCTGGATGGATACGTCGAGGGCGGATACCGGCTCGTCGCAGACGATGAACTCGGGGTCGACCGCGAGCGCTCTCGCGATTCCGATCCTCTGTCTCTGGCCGCCGGAGAACTCGTGGGCGTATCTAGAAGCGTGCTCGCTGTTCAGTCCGACGTGGTCCATCAGCTCCAGGATGCGCGCCTCGCGCTCCTGTTTGGTCTTATACATCTTATGGACGTCCAGAGGCTCGCCGATGATATCGGAAACGGTCATCCTGGGGTTCAGAGAGGAGTACGGGTCCTGGAACACCATGGTGGCCTTCTTGCGGAAGTTCATGATGTCCTCTTTCGTCTTGATGAGGTTTCCTTTGTAGTAGATCTCGCCTCCCGTGGGCTTGTAGAGATTCAGGATGGTGCGGCCGACCGTGGTCTTGCCGCAGCCGGACTCTCCGACCAGGCCGAGCGTCTCGCCTTTGTTGATGAAAAAGCTGACGTCGTCTACGGCCTTCAGCGGCTTGGTCCTGAACCAGCCTACATTTATATCAAAATATTCTTTGAGATGCTTTACCTCGATGAGGGGAGTATTGTTCTCACTCATTTATCTCACCGCCTTCCTCGGGCGCCGCTTCACCGGCGGGTACGGCAGCTTCCGCTTCTCCCGCAGGCTTCAGAAGGCCTTCGTCTATCAGCTCTTTCACGTTCATCCAGCAGGAAGATTTGTGGCTTTCGTTGATATCCATGCTCTCGGGCATCTGCTTCAGGCAGATCTTCATCGCGTTCTCGCAGCGCGGCGCGAACGGGCATCCCTCAGGCAGGTTCAGCAGGTCGATCGGGGTGCCTGTGATCGGTTTCAGCTTCTGGCCCATTGTGTTCATGGTCGGGATGGAACGGAGCAGGCCCTTGGTGTACTCGTGCTTCGGATTGTAGAATATCTCGTCGGCCGTTCCTCTCTCGCAGTAGCCGCCCGCGTACATGACCACGATCTCGTCGCAGATCTGCGCTACGACTCCGAGGTCATGGGTGATCATGATGATCGCCATACCGAGCTCTTTCTGCAGGCTCTGCATCAGCTCGAGGATCTGTGCCTGGATGGTAACGTCCAGAGCCGTGGTCGGCTCGTCCGCCACCAGCAGGCGCGGGTTGCTGGCCAGGGCCATGGCGATCATCGCCCGTTGGCGCATGCCGCCGGAAAGCTGGTAG
>JAFWFF010000076.1 GCA_017515765.1 Bacillota bacterium
ATGCGGAAGCTCGGGGAAGAATACCCGACCCTCTCCGGCTTTTACCCGAGGCCGAAGCCCATCTTCAATTCCGAGCCGTTTTCGGCAATGGGCGTCACGGGCATCTATTCCCCATTCACCATCGAGGCGAATTACAACAGGGACATCACGGCCTACAACCTTCCCTTCACCGCCTGCCACGAGCTGTCGCATCTGAAGGGTTACATGAATGAGAAGGAAGCGAACTACATCGGCTGGCTCGCCTGCATCGGTTCGGACGACGCGTATTTCAACCACAGCGGCTGGATGATGGCATGGGTCTACGCGGGGAACGCGCTTTACTCCGCTGACAGCGAAGCCTTCCTGGCGCTCTACGACATGCTTCCGGACAGCGTCGCCGCCGAGCTCCGCGAGAACAACGAATTCTGGCGCGAGCACGAGACCAAAGCCTCCGAGGTCCAGGACAAGGTGAACGACGCTTATCTCAAGGCCAACGGGCAGGAGAACGGAGTGGTCGACTACGGACTCGTCGTCGACCTGATGCTGACCTGGTACGCCCGGAACGTCCTCTGACATTTCCCCAAACTCCCCGGAAATCCTTGACTGAGGCCACATGGGGATATAATATATATTTATTGTTGCGGCCGGCCAAAAAGCCTCGCCGAAACTGTTTTTCCCAAACAAAGAAGACGCGGTCTTCCCATAGCGCGGACCCGCTCGAAAAGAAAAGAGAAAAGACGATGCCGATCACCGAATTCCTTGAGAGAAACGCCAGAGAATGGCCGAACGACGTAGCTTTGGTCGAACTGAACCCCGCGGCTCCCGCCAAGAGGCTCACCACCTGGAAAGAATACGAGCTGATGGAGCCCGCACGCAGCGGCCCCTACCGTCAGGAGATCACCTGGGGCGTGTTCAACGAGAAAGCCAACAGGGTCGCGAACACTTTGATCGCGCGCGGAGTGGAGCCGGGCCACAAGGTCGGCATCCTCCTCATGAACTGCCTGGAATGGCTCCCCATATACTTCGGGATCCTCAAGACCGGCGCGATCGCGGTCCCGCTGAACTACAGGTATTCGTCCGAGGAGATCGAGTACTGCGTCAAGCTCGCGGACATTGAGGTCCTGATCTTCGGGCCTGAATTCATCGGCCGTATCGAAGACATCGTGGACACCCTGTCCAGACAGCGCCTTTTGTTCTACGTCGGCGCCAACTGCCCGACCTTTGCCGAGAACTTCATGGTGGAGACGACCAACTATCCGAGCCAGGCGCCGGATATCAGGATCACCGACGACGACTACGCCGCGATCTATTTCTCCTCCGGAACGACCGGCTTCCCGAAGGCGATCCTGCATAAACACAGGGCTCTCGTGCACTCCGCTCTCGCCGAGCAAAACCACCACGGCCAGAACCGCGAGGACACCTTCCTCTGCATCCCGCCGCTCTACCACACCGGCGCCAAGATGCACTGGTTCGGATCGCTCGTCGCCGGAAGCCGTGCGGTCCTTCTCCGCGGAACGAGGCCCGAGCAGATCCTCCACGCAGCGTCCGAAGAGCGCTGCACCATAGTCTGGCTCCTGGTCCCCTGGGCCCAGGACATCCTCGACGCGCTCGACAGAGGCGAACTGAAACTCTCCGACTACAAGCGGTCCCAGTGGCGGCTCATGCATATCGGGGCCCAGCCGGTGCCGCCTTCGATGATCAGGCACTGGATGGAATACTTCCCTAACCATCAGTACGATACCAACTACGGCCTGTCCGAGTCCCTCGGGCCCGGCTGCGTCCACCTCGGAGTCGAGAACATCTCCAAGGTCGGAGCGATCGGCATCCCGGGCTACGGCTGGGACGCGATAGTCGTCGGCGAAGACCGTCAGCCCGTCAAGCGCGGCGAAGTCGGCGAGCTCGCTGTCCGCGGCCCTGCAGTCATGATCTGCTACTACAAGGACGAGGCAGCGACCAAAGAGGTCCTCTCGGACAATGGCTGGCTCTATACCGGCGACATGGCCAAGCAGGATGATGACGGATTCATCTACCTGGTCGACCGCAAGAAGGACGTCATCATCTCCGGCGGCGAGAACATCTACCCCGTACAGATTGAAGACTTCCTCCACGAATTCGAGCCGGTCAAAGACGTCGCGGTCATCGGCCTCCCGGACAAGCGCCTGGGCGAGA
>JAFWFF010000077.1 GCA_017515765.1 Bacillota bacterium
CGGACAAAGCCTTTCGGCATGCTGTCGGGATAGCCGGTCTTGCCGGCTTTGATGTCGTCAAGGGTCCTGGGAAAGAAATCCCCGTGAAGATCGTTGGAATGAAGAATGGTGAGCTTTCTCGCTGCCATCGGTAACCTCCGTCTCTTGTACGCCGTCAAAGGATGCCCTTGTATTATACAGGTTTTTGGGCTTCCCGTCTATTGGTCAAAGCGCGATATGGTGGTATAATCATCAGAAAAGCAGGTCATTCGGAAAGGCGGCAAGATGGATCAGCGTGTTACGGACCTTGAGTCCGCTAGAGAATATTTCAAAGGCGACGTTTTCGCGACGGAGGTCACGGGTATCGTCATCGAGGAAGTCCGTGACGGATACGCCAGGGTCAGCCTCAGGGTGACCGACGCTCACAGAAACGCGGAGGGACGCGTGATGGGGGCGGTATACTTCACCATGGGCGACTTTGCTTTCGCGTGTGCCGCCAATTACAGGAAGGGAATAACCTATACGACCCAGAGCCAAATCTATTTCCTGGCTCCTGCGGAAGGTGAGACCCTGTTTGCCGAGGCGCGGAGGATACGCGATGGAAAGCAGTCCTGCGTATACGAGATAAGTATTATTGACGACCGGGGAACCGAAGCGGCCAGAATGACGGCCTCGGGCCTCAGGAGAGGATAGGACGGTGAGCATGAAGGAGATTACACTTGGCAGGACCGGGATCAGGGTGCCTCAGAACGCTTTCGGGGCGCTTCCGGTCCAGAGGGTAGACATGGATACGGCTGTGGGCCTCATCAGAAGGGCGTATGAAGGCGGGATGAGGTTCTTTGATACCGCGAGGGCGTATTCAGACAGCGAGGAGAAGCTTGGCGAAGCCTTTGACGGGATGAGGGAGAAGGTATACATCGCGACCAAAACGCAGGCGGTGACCCCGGACGCTTTCAGGCGCGACCTGGAGACTTCGCTCAGGAACCTCCGCACTGACTATATCGACGTGTACCAGTTCCACTGCGCGCAGCAGGCCTACGCGCCCGGAGACGGGACAGGGATGTACGAATGCATGGAGAAGGCGAAGGAGGAGGGGCTGATCAGGCATATAGGCATGTCTGCCCACAAGATCCGCGTCGCGATGGACGCGGTGAAGTCCGGGCTCTATGAAACGATGCAGTTCCCGTTCAGCTATATCTCCGGGGAAAAGGAGCTCGCCCTGGTGGAACTCTGCAGGCAGGAGAACGTAGGCTTCATAGCTATGAAAGGACTGGCCGGAGGCCTGATAAACGATTCGCGCGCCGCGATGGCTTTCATGACGGAACACGACAGCGTCCTCCCGATCTGGGGCATCCAGAAGGAGAAGGAGCTTGACGAGTGGCTTTCGTACATGGACGACACGCCTGAGATGACCGGTGAGATAAGGGCGTTCATCGAAAAGGAGAAGGAGGAACTCGCGGGCGAGTTCTGCAGGGGCTGCGGCTACTGCATGCCGTGCCCGAAGGGCATAAAGATCAACAGCTGCGCCAGGATGTCGCTGATGCTCAGGCGCGCCCCTTCGGAGGCCTGGCTGACCCCCGAGATGCAGGCGGAGATGAAGAAGATCGAAGACTGCATAAACTGCCGCGCCTGCGTCGCCAAATGCCCTTACAGGCTCGATACGCCGAGGCTGCTTAAGGAAAACTACGAAGACTACAAGAGAGTACTGGCCGGAGAGGTCACGGTCTGATCGATAAAGAGGGACAGCATGGGAAAGGCATATGCGCCTGAAGAGCGCGGAAAGATAATAATCAGGACCAGTATCATCGGGATACTGGCAAACGTCGCACTGGCGGGCTTTAAAGCGGCTGTGGGGCTATTGTCACATTCGATAGCCATAGTCCTGGACGCGGTCAATAACCTGAGCGACGCTCTGTCGTCGGTCATAACGATCGCAGGGACCAGGCTGGCTGCAAAGGCTCCGGACCGCAAGCACCCGCTCGGCCACGGAAGGGTGGAATACCTCACGGCTTCGATCATAGCGGTGATCGTTCTCTATGCCGGTATCACTTCGCTGATCGAATCGGTTAAGAAGATCATCCATCCGGACGTCCCGGAATACACCGCGCCGACTTTGATCATCGTAGCGGTCGCGGTCGTGGCGAAGATCCTCATGGGCCGCTATGTCAGCAGCGTAGGCAAGGCTGTGAACTCCGGTTCCCTTGAGGCCTCCGGCAAAGACGCGACGCTGGACGCGATAATCTCCGCGTCGACGCTCGCGGCGGCTTTGATCTTCATCTTCAGCGGGCTCAGCCTGGAGGCGTGGCTCGGCGCCGTAATCTCGGTGATCATCATCAAAGCCGGCGTCGACATGCTGCGCGAGACGATCTCCCAGATCATCGGCGAACGCGTGGATTCCGACCTGAGCCGCGACATCAAAAAGACCATCTCTGAGTTCGAAGGCGTGAACGGCGCGTATGACCTGGTGCTGCACAGCTACGGCCCGGACATCCTGATGGGCTCGGTCCACGTGGAAGTGCCGGACAGCTATACGGCTTCGCAGATAGACAAGCTCACCAGGCAGATCCAGAAGGAAGTCTACGCTAAGCACAGCGTGATCCTGACGGCGGTCGGAGTATATTCCATGAATACCAACGATCCGAAGGCAATCGCGATCCGCGAGCACATAGACAGGCTCACGATGGACCACAAGGGAGTCCTCCAGATGCACGGCTTCTATCTGGATGAAGAGCAGAAGACCATGACCTTCGACCTGATATTCGATTTCGCGTATCCGGACAGGCAGGGGATGTACAAGCACATCCTTGACGAGGTGCGCGGCATGTATCCGGACTATGACGTCCACATCACCATGGACGCGGACATAAGCGACTGACAGGGGAGGCCTGCGGACAAAAAAGCGGCCCGGCTTGACGCCGGGCCGCAGTGTTTTTTGCGGGATTCAGATGCTGAATTCCGGGGAATCCGCCGTGAGGATCGCCTTGGTGTAGGTTCCGCCGACTACTTTCTCAAGCCTCGCCTGAAGCTCGTCCAGGGCGGCGGGGAGGTTCTTCGCGGTGAGCTCGTCGCAGGATTCGATGACGAAGACCGCGTTCTTCGTGTCTTCGTTAAGCTGGGTGCGGACGGACTCGCGCCAGTTCCAGCAGCGGCAGATCGCGCCGCCGTCGTCCTTGTAGACGACTTCGCCTTCATAGGGCGGCTCGCTCTCTTCGCTCCCGAGAGTGATGAAATACTCTCCGCCTTCCGCGACGGTAAGGCGCATAGTGCCTTCGAACTTGTCCACGTCTTCGCCTCCGACAGGAACGCCGAAGTCCAGGGAGACCGAGTTGTACACGTCGACCAGCGGGCTGATCCTTCCAAGACCCTTGCCGTTCTCGATGCGCTTCAGCAGAGCCTCGATCGAGCAGCGGACACCTTTTTTGGTCTTGAACTTGCGGAAAGCCTCGCGCCAGGACGCGATGACCGGGTTCGCGGCGAACTCCGGATTCTCTATATACTGCCACGCGTTCTCCTGGGCCTGGCGGAGCATCGAACCGTATTTGGCGAGAGTTTCTTCTTCCTTGTTGGTGATGCCCTCGGCATAGAGAATGCCTATCTTCGCGTCGGGAAAGATGTCCCAGAACGGCTTTTCGACTACTATCTTCATGGTATGACCTCCTTTGGATTACTGCTCTTAAAGACGCTCATAA
>JAFWFF010000078.1 GCA_017515765.1 Bacillota bacterium
CCGCACTCGCAGAGATGGAAGATGCCGACGTTTCCTTTGCCGGCGTCCGCGAGGCGCGCCCTTACCATCTTCGCCGCGGTCTCGCTCGGATACTTCAGCGGCGCCAGATGCTGCATCAAAGTCGGATAGTTCCTCTCCACCAGCCTGTTCACGACCGGGCAGAACGCGGTGATTATGGACGTGGTGACCATCTCGTCGGCGATCCTGAAGGTCTCCTCCATCATGGCGCCCTCCACTTCGCTTATGTCGACCACCTCATCAAAGCCAAGGCTTTTGATCCTGAAGAAGACCTCCTCCACCTTCTCCTTTGAGGCGAAGCGCAGCGAAAGAGCGCTCGGGACCAAACAGACCGTATAGTCGTAATCCCCGATCGCGGAGAGCGGGCTTCCCTTGACGCGGAGCCCCTTGTTATGACACGTGTGGACACAGTGCAGGCAGTTGATGCACCGCTCGTCGTCGATCACTATTCTGTTGTCAACGATGGAGAGCGCGGACGTCGGGCAGACCCTGACGCATTTAAGGCATTTGACGCACTCGTCCAGCGTGTATCTGACTACAGTCTTCTTTACCATGGCTCATCTTTCTCCGGTCAGATCCCGCCCCTGAAAGCGAGCGAAAGAGTCGTCCCCGCGGGGCCGGTCTCTATGTCGAATCTGTCGGACACTCTTTTGATGTTGGGGAGTCCCATGCCCGCGCCAAAACCGAGGCGCCTGGCTTCGGCGTCCGCTGTGCTGTATCCCGGGGTCATCGCTTTCTCCACGTCGGCGATACCCGGTCCGACGTCCGCGAATGTCAGCAGGATATCGCCTTCGTCGGTGACCTCCAGAATGACCTTCCCTCCGTCGGAATGGATTATGAGATTGATCTCGCCCTCATAGCTCGCGATCGCCGCGCGTCGTGTCACCTCGGGGTTGAAACCCATCTGCTTCAGCAGCTCTTTGATGCGGCTGCTCACCTTTCCGGCGCCTGCGTAATCGTCGCTCGCTACCGGGTATTCCTCATGCAGAATGGCTGCCATAGATGCCACCGAGTCCCTCTCTGAACAGTATCCCGCAAGTCTCGTACATCGTGTAGCCCGTGGAGTAAACGTTCACTCCGCGCAGTTCGGCAAGGTCTACCGATCCGTCCACGGGTCTCTTCCCTCTGACAAAGATTATCAGGTCGATGTCCAGCATCTCGGCGGTCCTTAAGGCCTGGGCGTTGCTGAGCCCGGTGATGAGTACCGTGTTCTCCGGCTCGCTCACCATGGCGAGCACGTCCGACATGAGGTCGCTCGCGAACGCCTTCTGATAGTCCTTCTCCATGCGCTCCTCTACTGAGGCGGCGAGAGGTTTTGCGTTAATGGCTTTTACGATTTCTTTTCCTGTCATTGTTCCCGACCCCTTGGTTAAGCGTTCTGTTCCTCGTGAATGATCCTGGTGATCTCGGATGTGATGATGCTCTCGGTGCTCGCGCCGATGACCCTGCCGTCTATCGTGCAGATAGGCGCAAGTCCGCAGGCTCCGAGGCACCTGGTCGCGTCGATGGAGAACAGCCCGTCCGAAGAGGTCCTGTTCACCTCGGTCCCCGTCAGCTCGCAGACGTGGTCCAGCAGCGCTTTGCTGCCCTTAACATAGCAGGCCGTTCCGAGGCATACGTTGATGACGTGTTTCCCCTTGGGTTCTGTGGTGAACTGGGTATAGAACGTCACAACTCCGTAAACGTCGGCCACAGAATTGCCGGTCCCCTCGGCGATCTTCTCGATAGCCTCAAAGGGAATATACCCGAGGGAGTCCTGCACTTCGTGAAGCATAAGTTTGACGGGGCCTCTTTCGTTCTTGTGGCTCTCCACTATCTCGTCGATCCTCGCGAGAGCCGCGCCGTTCAGTTTCTTTTCCATTCTTCCTCCCTGCCGGCACAGTAAGACGGCTGCCCGGCAACTCCGAAATGTGAAATCTTTAACTATCTGAATTATAAATTGGCCGCATCGAAAGGTCAATACGACCAAGCCTTGTTTAGCAGACTTATTTCGGTCTGTTGCGGTCTATTTGGGCTCAAATTCTCCCCTTACCAGGATCTCGCCCTTTCTGACCATGACCTGTCCCTTCGCGATGACCGTATCTACAACGAGATCGTCCGTCAGGAAGCAGAAGTCCGCGTCGTAGCCTTCGGCGATATGGCCTTTGGCCTCGAGCTTCAGGATCTTCGCCGGGTTGCTGGTGATCGGCTTGATCGCGATCTCAAGGGGAATGTCTGTCCTCTGCACGCATTCCCTGACTTCCTTCAGCAGGCAGCTGGACTGGCCCATGCCCATGCCCTGGAACACTCCGTCTGCCGAGAAGATCGGAAGGCTTCCCTGTCCGTCTGACGTGAAGGTGTAGTTGTCGGAGCTGACTCCAGCGTCAAGCATCCTCTTGACTCCGTTGCAGACTCTGACTTCGTCGCAGATGGTCTCCCAGTAATCGATGTCCTCGTTTCCGGTGAAGTCAACAAAGCCTCCGCGCTTCGCGTACTCGATGGCCTTCCTGAAGAGCATCTCGTTGCGGTTCACGTGGGTCGGCAGGAACTGGGTGATCGGGATCTCGGTCTCGTCTACCGCTCTCTCGATCAGGTCCATGCATCTGGGGCTGTCGCCGAGGTGGATGTTGATGATGCCGGCCTTCCCGGAGAGGATGCCGCCCAGCCTCGTATCCGCCGCCACTCTGAGGAACTCCTCATAAGTGGGCTGCGAGGATCTGTGGTCGGAGATGGCTATCTCGCCCGTTCCGATTATCTCCTCGACCATCATGATGTCCTTTGCGATGTCGCCGGTCAGAGTTGTCGGAGGCACGCGGTAGCTCCCGGTATAGCAGTACGCGGAGATCCCCTGGGCGCGGAGCGCTTTGGTCTTGGCGACGAGAGAGGTCATCTCCCTCGCTATACCGTCGGTCCCGAGGCATCCGACGACGGTCGTAATTCCGTATCTGGTGAACCCGGACAAAGTGCCCTCCGGCGTCCTGAAGGCAAAGCCGCCTTCTCCGCCGCCGCCCAGCACGTGGACGTGGCAGTCGATGAAGCCCGGTGTGACAGCGAGCCCGCCGGCGTCGATAACTTCAGCGTCGAGATCCTCCGGAAGCTCGATGCTCTCAGCTATCTTCTGGATCTTTCCGCCGGCGATCAGTATGTCGCGCTTTCCGAGGTGCTCCGGTTCGTAAACGTCCGCGTTTTTGATGAGTTTGATATCCATTTCAGATTCCCTTTCGTTATTTGATCAGAGGCCTCCGGCAGGGGTCAGAACTTTCCGCCCTTTCCGCCGTGCCTGCGCCCGTTCGATGTGGTGTGGAATGTGCTTCCGCCCGAAGGCCTGTGCCCCATCATGGCTCCGCCGGCAGCGCCGCCCGCCATGGCTCCCTGGTTGTTGTTCTTCGGCCTGGGCACCCTGCTGACCTGCGAATACAGGAACAGATCCCTGTTGTCAGCGAGACGGAGGCTGTCCTTGCGCACATAGTCGCCTGCCTGCTCTTTGCTCCTTACGGATCTCAGCTTGCTCTTGTTCCTCGCCGTCGTTATGAAGGAGACGACAGCGCCGAGCACGCCGGAGATCCCCAGGTTCGCGGCGAGAGGATAGGGCTCCTCCACCGGGTCGGGCCTCACGGGAGGGCCGTCGGGCCCGGGCGGGTAGGAAGGACCGGAGGGTCCGTAATAATTCTTGTACGCCTCGCAGCTGTCCGCCGTCATCTCCGCGAATTTGCCGAACGCCCCGTAGAAGTCGCCGTTCTCCAGATACGGGAGGATCTCGTCATACATGCTGTCGAGGTCCTTGTCGGTGATCTTGTCGACTCCGGTGCCGATCCGGTCTATATACCATTCTCCGTCGTTGAGCGCGATCAGCATTATCACTCCGCTTCCGTCGGAATCGTAGCCGTAGCCGTTGTCGTCATAGAACTTCTCGGTGAATTTGCCGATATCTGTGCCGCTGTAGGTGTTAAGCGCCACAGCGACTATGTCCACTCCGTATTTGTCGCCGGCCTCCCGGAGCATCTCGGTGAGAGCTGCCTCCTCGGAAGATGTGAGGATGTCCGCCTCGTCGACCACCCTGGGCATGTCCGAAGCGTACGCGGGTGATACGCTCATCGCCAGCGTGAGGACCAGCAAAAGCATCATCGCGGCTGCCGCGGTCAGTTTCTTTCTCATGTCCTCACCCCCTTACAGGAACCATATCAGCGAGGTGACAGCGAAAGTCGCGGCCGCCACGCCGAGTCCCACGAGCGCGGCGAACCTGCCGGCAGCGGCTTTGTCCTCGGGCAGGTCGCCCACGAACTTGCCTGTCTGGCCGTTCATCGCGAACGTATACGTCTTATCCTGCCATCTGGTGTTGAGCAGCCAGACGGGGTACAGCGCGTATTTCGCCTTGGCGTTGCGGAGCCTTACGTTGCAGGCCTCGGTGGTCACCGAGTCGTAGCCCTTAACGGTCCCGGCAAAGATGCGCTCCGCGCTCTCTTTGATCCTGTGGTTGGCTCTCTGCATGCTCTCTTCCGCGCGCACGCTGAAGCGCTCGGCGAGATATCCCGCGAGGTAGGCGGTCTGGAATTCAACCGCGTCCCTGAAGTTGTACGGCTCGATGGACTCCATGAGGTCGTTGGCTATCTTGGCTGACCCGTCTACCGCGACGTTGTCAAAATCGATGGTCCCGGCCCTGGAGATCGAATAGTAGTTGGTCTCCGTGTTGGTGAAGTCTGCGTCCGTCCACATGCGGCTCCTGGTCGCCTTGTATCTGGCGTTCACCTCCGCCTCGGCGTCAAAGAGCCAGAAGGGGACGTAGATGCCCTTTATCTCCTCGATGTGGTTCTGGTCTCCGAAGACCCTGGGCAGGAAGCGCTTGCCCTTAAGATGGTTCTTAAGGGCGTTCACCGCGTCGCCTTTGGTCAGCTTGAAGGGGATCACATAATCGGGCCTGAGGTCGCCCTTGAACTGGGTCGGCACCACGACGTTGTTCCCGCAGTAGGGGCAGGAAGTCGCGGCCATATTCCGGTCGCCGATTATCTCACCGCCGCAGGACTTGCAGACGTAGAGGCTTAAGTTCTCCTCTTCGCCCGCCGCCCACTCGGTCCCGGGCATCTCCTGCCAGACCAGGTCGTCCCCGGAATCCTGCTTCAGATCCTCGTCGTAGGACTTGAGCGTATCTATCTCGAACTCTGTGTCGCAGAAGGGGCATTTCAGTTTCTGGAGCGTGCTGTCAAAACTGATCGCGCCTCCGCAGCACGGGCATTTGTATTCCTGAAGATCAGACAAGGTGTATCACCTCCCGTTTGTTACATCAAAGGGTATGCAGGAGGCCTGCATACCCTTTGGTATTATCGCTTTCGCATATCCGCGCCCCTGCCTTCCGGCACGGGCTGCGGTCTTAAATTACTCCTGCTTGAAGGGCTTTCCGCACATCGGGCAGAAATTGGGCAGATTGGCCTGGTCGGCGGGCTCGTATCCGCAGTTCCAGCATACCGCCTTCTTGGGCGCCTCGGGCTTCTTCAGTCCGCACTTGGAGCAGAAGTTTCCGCTCTCGACGGATCCGCACTGCGGGCATACCCAAGTCTCCGCGGCGGGGGCTGCGGGAGCCGGTGCTGCCGGTGCTTCGGGCGCCGGGGCGGGAGCCTGCTGGGCTGCCTGGGCGTAAAGGTCTGCCATAGCCTGTCCGCCTGCCTGTGCTGCCATATTCATTCCGACAAAGCCGTTCATCGCTCCGTTCGGATTCTTGGCGGCGTCCTTCATCGCCTGGGCGGTCGCCTGAGCCATAGCGCCTGCGCCGTATGCCGGGTTGGCGTACGCCGCTGCCGTCTGCAGGTCTTTCAGCCTCTGGGAGTCTTCCTCGGAGAGCGTGATCGGGTTGAGGGCGATCGATACGATCGTGATGCCGCGGCCCTGGCTCCACTGAGCGGAGAGCTGCTCGTTCATAGCCTGGGTAAGCTCCGCATAGTGAGATGTGAGCTGGCTCGGCCTGATCTCGAGATCCGCGATCTTTCCGAGAGCCGGAGCAAGAGCGTTCACGAACTCGGTCTTGAGCTGCTGGTCGATCTGCTCGCGGGTGAATGTGTTCTGTACGTTTCCGCATACTCTCTTGTAGAAGAGGAGCGGATCGGTGATCCTGTAGGAGTATACGCCGGAGCAGCGGAGGTCTACTTCGCTGTCAAAATTGACTCTCTTGTCGACTACTCTGAAGGGGATCGGGTTCGGCGTGCCGAATTTGTTGTCCATTATCTCTTTGGTGTTGAAATAATAGACTCTCTGGTCTCTGCCGGTCTCTCCGCCGTATGTGAAGCGCTTGCAGATCTCCTTGAAGGTGTCTGTCACGGAGTCTGCCAGGTTTCCGGTGAAGATGCTGGGCTCGCTGGAAGTATCATAAGTGAATTCGCCGGGTTCGGCGCAGATGTCGACCACTTCGCCCTGGTCGACTATTATCATGCACTGTCCGTCCGCCACAACGATGCCGGATCCGTTGGAGATGATGTTGTCATTCCCCTGTCTGTTGGAAGACCATGATCCGACGCGCTTCTGTCCCTTGGCTACGAGGACGTCCTTCGGCATCGCGTCGCAGTAGAAGAACTCTTTCCACTGGTCATGGAGTGTGCCTGCTCCCGCACCGATAGCTGCACCGATGATCGAACTGATAAGTCCCATTCTGTTTCTCCTTTCGTATATTGGCGCGGCATGCGCGCCGCTTCCGCCGCACTGATCGCCAGAGGCTTTCTTTTGGCGGCTGCTTTCACTGATTCCGGCGGTTTTCGCCACAGATTATTATATTAGAAAAAGCGGATAATGTAAACATTTTTTGAATATTCGGAACTGCCCGCGCGGGAGCGCGGCGCCGGCCGGCGGTCTGCCGGAACTGCCCGGTCAGCGGCTCGTCAAACTGTTCTTCGCAGTCCTGACGTAGTCCTCCGCGTGCACCGCGTTGTAGCGGATCTCGTCCAGGGTGAGCTCGCGTACCACCTTGCCCGGCGTCCCCATGATCAAAACCCCGTCGGGGAATTCTTTGTTCTCGGTGACGACCGCTCCGGCGGCGACTATGCTGTTCCTTCCGATCCTTGCACCGTTCATCACTATGGCGCCCATGCCGATCATGGTCCCGTCGCCTATCCTGCAGCCGTGCACTATGGCTCCGTGGCCTATGGTCACCTGGTTCCCGACGCGGATGGGATATCCGATATCGGTGTGGAGCACCGCGCAGTCCTGGATATTGGTCGCGTGCCCGATGGTTATCGGGGCGTCGTCTCCCCTTATGACCGCGTTGTACCAGACGGAGCAGTCCTTCCCGAAGGCGACGTTTCCGGCAACTACGCTCCCGGAGGCGCGCCATACGAGGTTCCTCGCGGAAGCGTCCTCGCGCAGTTCGTCGTTCACGAGCTTTTCCCAGTCGATGTCCTTAAACATTTTCTCTTCCATTGTGGTTTTCCCCTTTGGGTGTGGTTTTCCCCTTATAAACTGCAGCGCGGCGCTGCCGGCGTATGTGCTGGCGGCGCCGCGCGGTGCCTTTGGTCTTTGGTCTTTAGAATTCCGCGGTCTTCGGTGTGCGCGGGAAGGGCAGCACGTCGCGGATGTTGCTCATGCCCGTGAGGTACATGATCATGCGCTCGAATCCCAGGCCGTAGCCGGCATGCCTGACGCCGCCGTATCTTCTGAGATCCAGATACCACTCGTATCCGCTCATGTCCATGCCGAGATCGGCAATGCGCCTCTGGAGGACGTCATAGCGTTCCTCTCTCTGGCTTCCGCCGATGATCTCGCCCACTCCGGGTACGAGCAGGTCGCAGGCTGCGACGGTCCTGTTGTCGTCGTTCACGCGCATGTAGAAGGCTTTGATGTCCTTCGGGTAGTCGGTGACGAAAAGCGGCTTCTTGAAGATCTCCTCTGTCAGATAGCGCTCGTGCTCGGTCTGGAGGTCGATGCCCCACTCGACGGGGTACTGGAACTCCTTGCCGGACTTCTTCAGGAGCTCGACCGCCTCGGTGTAGGTCACGCGGGCGAAGTCGGAGTTCACTATGTGGTCCAGGCGCTCCAGGAGGCCCTTGTCGATGAATTTGTTGAAGAACTCCATCTCCTCGGGAGCTTTCTCCATCACGAAGGTGATGATGTACTTCACCATTTCCTCGGCGAGCACCATTATGTCTTCCAGTTCGGCGAAGGCGACCTCCGGCTCTATCATCCAGAACTCGGAAGCGTGTCTCGCGGTGTTGGAGTTCTCGGCCCTGAAGGTCGGCCCGAAGGTGTAGATGTCGCGGAACGCGAGCGCGTAGGCCTCGCCTTCCAGCTGGCCGCTCACCGTGAGGCTGGTCTTCTTGCCGAAGAAGTCTTTGGTGTAGTCGACCGCTCCGTCCTCTGTCCTGGGCACGTCATCAAAGTCCAGGGTAGTGACCTGGAACATCTCGCCGGCGCCCTCAGCGTCGCTTCCCGTGATGAGTGGGGTGTGGACGTAGACGAAATCCCTGTCCTGGAAGAATTTGTGGATCGCATAGGCTGTAAGCGATCTGACCCTGAAAACAGCCGCGAACGTGTTGCTCCTCGGCCGCAGGTGGGCGATCTCCCTGAGGAATTCCATGCTGTGGCGCTTCTTCTGGAGCGGGTAGTCGCTGTCGGCGTCCGCCTCGAGCTCGACCTTTTTCGCTTTGATCTCGAAGGGCTGCTGGGCGTCCGGCGTCATGACCAGAGTGCCCTCGACCCTGACTGCCGCTGCGATGCGGACTTTGGATATCTCATCAAAATTGTCAAGAGTCTCAGCCTCGTAGACGATCTGCACGGGCTTGAAGAAGCTGCCGTCGTTCAGTTCTATGAATCCGAAGTGATTATTGCCGCGGTTAGTCCGCACCCACCCCCTGACGCATATCTCCTGACCTGCATACTCTTCCGCTGCTCTGTGCAGCTGTCTCAGCTTAAGTTCCTGCATTTTGTTTCTCTCCTTTGCAAGTAGTTTTCCGCGCGGCGGGGCCGGCATGTGCGGGCTTTGCCGCGCGAATTTCCATCTATTATAGCACCTGCGCCGCGTTAAAGCTATTTCAAACCGCTAATTTTCAATGTATTTTTTGCAGAATTCGTCAGCGGAGTCTGCGTGGCAGGTCGGACAGGCCTCACAGCCGTAGCCTATCGCCGCCTCGGAGTTGAATACCCAGAAGCTGTAGCCAGCTGAGGTCGGGATCTCAGGGCAGCCGAATCTGTGATAGTGCTCCTGGTCGTTTTCCAGAACTACCACCGCGTTGTCCAGATAGAAGCCTGCGACGACGTTTTTATAGCCGCTGAGGGCCGCATTTTCCTTTATCTTATCCTGCAGTCTTTCCGCGGCCTGCTGGACTTCTTTCGTCAGCTTCGCATTCTCACTCTCGAGCGTCTCTTTCTCTTCGGTCAGCTGCGCGTTCGCCTGTTCGAGCTCACTTACCTTCGTACCAAGCGAACCGCACTTTACGCCCAGAAATGCTGTTGCCCCAAGCACCGCGGCAAGGCAGACCGCGAGGATCTGGACGGCGGGCTTCTTCTTCGTTTTCTGCGCGGCCGGCTGTTCTGCAGGTCCTTCAAACACCGGCGCGACGTAAGGCGCTTCCGGTTCAGTGTAAGAAGCCGCCCCCTCAACGTATGGCTGCTCGAACACAGGCGCGACCGGCTCTTCGGCGGGTTCGCAGGTTGCCTCAGGCTCGGGCGCGGGCTCGGCTTCGGAACTCTCTGCTTCTTCAGAAGTATTAACATCCTCAACCGGGCTTTCTTTCAGCTCTGCGATTTCTTCATTCTTCCTCAGTTCTTCGTAGGTTTTCTCGTTCATGATTCAAATGCCTCC
>JAFWFF010000012.1 GCA_017515765.1 Bacillota bacterium
TATCGCCCAGAAAATCCCCAGCAGGAACTCTATCATAGGTTTATCCTCCCCCAAAAACGCTGGATAGAAAATCGGATTGCTATCCGATTAGAACAGCAATCCTTTTTTGGCGGAGACGGTGGGATTCGAACCCACGTGCCCTTGCGGACAACCGCATTTCGAGTGCGGCTCGTTATGACCACTTCGATACGTCTCCATTCAGATGCCGGCCTTTCGGCGGCCGAATAATAATATAGCACATCACCGGAAGCTTTTCAATTCCAAATATGAAGGAAGGCTTGCGTTGCTGTCGCCGGCCACCCCGACGCGGTTTTGTTCAGGAAGCAAAGCTTTTTCGGCCCCTGAGTACGGGAGGCGATTTTTTGAGGCGTCCCGAACAAAATGGTAAGATCCCGCAGCCAGGCTGAAGCCGGTCACAGCTATCAGCCGGAAGCCAATCACGGCCAACGGGCCGGAGCATGTCACAAAAACGTTGCAATTCAGATATACCCGTGGTAGAATATCCGAGTGCAAACGCTCCGGTCCCGGAGCCATATACGGACTGTGAAGGAGACAAAGTAGCGGCAGGCCAAGACCCTTACAGAGAGTCCGCCCGTCGGAAAGAACCCGTTTCGGGGACTTCCGGGGCTGAGAGGCGGATGGTGACCCTGTGACAGGCGAATATCACTCCGGAGTCCGACATTCCAAAGAGAGGCACAGTGCGCGCGGAGCGCCTTTGATCGCGAGAGCGGAGAAGGGCACGCGCAAGCTGTATGCAACTGGGGTGGTACCGCGGTCAAGATGATCGTCCCCAACCGTTATTGCTAAGGGGACGTTTTTGTTTATCAAAGGAGATCAGAAGTATGTTTGAGAATCTGTCGGACCGTCCGGTCGCGGAGGTCCAGAAAGAGCAGGCTGAGCAGTGGAAGAAGGACGATCTGCTCGGCAAATGCGTTTCGGAGAGAGAGGGAAGCCCCAGGTTCGTCTTCTATGAAGGACCTCCGACGGCGAACGGAAAGCCTGGCATCCACCACGTCATCGCCCGTACGCTGAAGGACTCTGTCTGCCGCTACTGGACCATGAAGGGCTACCAGGTCAACCGTAAAGCGGGCTGGGACACCCACGGCCTTCCGGTCGAGATCGAGGTCGAGAAGCAGCTCGGCATGAACGGCAAGCAGGACATCGAGAAATACGGCATCAAAGAGTTCAACCAGAAGTGCCGCGAGTCCGTGTTCACCTATACCGACAAATGGCGCGAGATGACAGAGAGAATGGCTTATCTCGTCGATCTGGACAACCCCTACATCACTCTCGACAACAATTACATCGAGAGCGGCTGGTGGATACTGAAAGAGTTCCACAAGAAGGGCCTCATCTACGAGGGACACAAGATCCTGCCGTATTGCCCGCGCTGCGGGACAGGCCTCGCTTCCCACGAGGTAGCCCAGGGCTATAAGGAGGTCAAGGTCATCACTTTGACCGTCAAATTCAAAAAGAAAGGCACCGACAACGAGTACTTCCTGGCATGGACTACCACTGCCTGGACCCTCGCTGCGAACACCGTCCTGACCGTCGGAGCCGACATCGACTACGTCAAGGTCCGCATGACCAAAGGCGTGGAAGAGGGGAACTATTTCTACCTCGCCAAGGCGCTCGCAGACAAGGTCCTCGGAGAAGGGAACTACGAAGTCGTAGAGGAGATGAAGGGCAAGGACCTCGAGTACATGGAGTACGAGCCGATCATGCCTTTCTTGAGAGAGGATCTCGGCGATAAGGTAAAAGCCTTCTTCGTGACATGCATGGACTACGTCTCCGTCGAAGACGGTACCGGAATCGTCCACTCCGCTCCTGCCTTCGGTGAAGACGACTACAACTGCGGAGTAGCTTACGGTCTCCCCGTATACCAGCCAGTCGACGAGAGAGGCTGCTATACCACGACGCCCTGGAAGGGCCGCTTCATCATGGAAGACGGCCTGGACGTCGAGATAATCAAGTATCTTGCTCAGGATAAAAAGATCTTTGCAAAGCAGAAGCTCAACCACGATTATCCACACTGCTGGAGATGCGGAACACCTCTCGTGTACTACGCAAA
>JAFWFF010000013.1 GCA_017515765.1 Bacillota bacterium
AGAACCACTATCTGTGGGTCCTCCATAGGCGCCATACCGATGAATGATGCATCTGTGCTTTCTATATAGCCGCCGCTCGAGACCTTGTTCGCGGTGCCGCTCTTGCCGCCGATCCTGTATCCGGGGATCTTGGCGAGGCTTCCGCCGTACAGTTCGATCTGGGCTTCCATGATATCGCGCATCTCTGCAGCGGTATCTTCGGATATCGCTTTCCTGACCTCCTCCGGCTCGTAGGTCACCACCATCTCGCCGTCCTCATCGATCAGTCCCTTTACCATATGTGGCTTCATGAGGTTGCCGCCGTTGCCTATGCATGACACGGCGGTGATCAGCTGGATCGGCGAGATCGCGATGCCCTGGCCGAACCCCATGGTGGCCAGTTCCACGCTCGCTATATCGTCTTTGTCGTAGATTATCGGCCAGGTCTCCGCAGGATAGTCTATCCCGGTCGGCTCCATCAGCCCGAAGAGCTCGAGATACTTGTAATAGCGGTCCAGCCCCAGATTCAGCGCCATCTGCATGTGGGCGGAGTTGCAGGACATACCGACCGCTTTGGTAAGCGAAACGACTCCGTGGGCGACGTATTCCGCGTCGTGGATCAAAGCGTCTTCCACCTGGTACGCGCCGGAGCAGTAATATTCCGTATTGGGATTGGCGAGCCCTTCCTCGAGCGTCGCCGAAGCGGTTATGAGCTTAAGGGTCGAGCCCGGCTCATATGTGTCGTTGATCAGCGGGTTTCTCCAGAGCTTGCTGAGATAGGCCACCTGTTCCTCGTCCGTCATGGTGTCGTAGACTTCTTTGACTGCCGGGTCTATGGGGTTGGTGGGATCGTTGGGATCAAAAGACGGGGCCACGGCCATGGCGAGCACCTCTGCGGTGTTCGGATCCATCGCTATGGCGTATACCCTGTCGGACTGGGTCTCGCTCAGTCCGTTGTTTACGGCTTCCTCCAGATAGTGCTGGAGCACCTCATCGATGGTCAGGACCACGCCGAGGCCGTCCAGGGCTTCATATGTGGTGTTCTTCCCGAACCAGAGCAGGTTGCCGTTGATATCTGTATTTCTGACGGATCTTCCGGCCACACCGGAGAGATACTCGTTGTACGCGAGCTCTATTCCGGATCTGCCTATCCCGTCTCCGTTCACGCTTCCAAGGAGGTTCGCGGCAAAGCTCCCGAGAGGATAGAACCTCTTGGTGTCCTCGGCGATCTCTATGCCGGGGATATCGAGCTCGCGCACCTGGTCGGCGACGTCTTTTTCTATATAGCTCTTAAGCCTCAGAAGGGGCTCGTCGGAGTTCAGGGTCTCTGTGACGATGCTGCTGTCCATCCCGAGCACCACCGCCAGGCTGTTGGCCGCCTCGGCGATCTTCTGACCCTTTTCGCTGTAGGTCTCCCTGATGGTCGAAGGCCTGACCCAGACGGTATAGCAGGTCACGCTGGACGCGAGGACTTCGCCGTTCCTGTCGTAGATAGAGCCTCTCTTCGCGGCGATGGGGATATCGCTTGTCTGGAGCTCCATCGCCCTTTCCTTGTACTCGTCGCCGTTCACCACCTGGATCCAGGCAGTCCTGAACAAAAGGACGAACATCAGTATCGCAAGCACGCCAAAAGTGAAGAGGATCCTCCTCTCCCTCACGAAACTCCACTTTGCTTTCTTCTTCCGTCTCTTCCTGCGATTCGCCACTTTCGCCTCGTTTCGACTTCTTTCTAAAAAAGCCGGAAGCTGCATCGGTTCAGTTTTCCGGCTTTGTCATTACCTCCTGACTGTACTCATCAGTTGTATGCATTTTCTTTGATGACCATGGCCAGGCTCCCGACGGGCGCGTCCTCTTCCGAGAGGTATCTGCAGCCATTCTCATCCGCATATATCATTCCCAACTGTTCAGTCGCGACCGCTTCGATGTGCTCGATATTGTTCGCGGATTTTATCTTTATCTCAAGAGTATCTATCTCGTTCTGTATAAGGGTGTTGTCGGCTATCATCTTGTTGTTGTCAATACGAAGCTCAGCCGCATATGCAGCCAGAACGACTATGGCTGCGCAGATCAGCCCGAGTATCGCTATGAACAGTAAAGCTTTTCCTCTTCCCTTTGCCAACTTTCTACCTCTTCTGTATCTTCTCGCCGATCCTCAGTTTGGCGCTCCTCGAGCGGGGGTTCCTTTCTTCCTCCTCCGGGGACGCGGTGATCGGCTTCCGGTTTATCCTTATCATGTCGGGCACTTTTCCACACACGCAGACCGGTATGTTCGGCGGACATGTGCAGGGGTTTTCGTGCCTTGCTATAGTCTCTTTTACTATGCGGTCCTCCAGCGAGTGGAAGGATATGACCGCCAGCCTTCCGCCCGGCTTCAGCGCGGCTATCAGGTCCTCAAGCGTCGTCCTGAGTCCGGAAAGTTCTCCGTTCACTTCGATGCGCAGCGCCTGGAAGGTTCGCTTGGCGGGGTGCTGGTTCTCACGCCTCGCTGCAGCGGGCATCGCGTTTTTGATTATCTCTGCGAGCTGCCCGGTGGTCTCTATGTCCTGTTTCTTACGGAAGCGGACTATACCCGACGCTATCCTGCGGGCATAGCGTTCTTCACCGTACTCTTTGATGATGCGGGCGAGCTCTTCCTCCGGAAGGTCGTTTACCAGTTCTCCGGCGGTCACCGGCTCTTCCCTGTCCATCCTCATGTCGAGAGGCGCGTCCTTCATATAGGAAAAGCCTCTCTCGGCCACGTCGAGCTGGTGGGATGAAACTCCCAGGTCCAGCAGTGCTCCGTCTATCTTGTCTATACCGTATTCGGCCAGTATCGAGGCGATCTCGGTGTTGTTGCTCTTCACCAGGATCCGCCTGCAGGAGAATCCCGCAAGCCTCGCCTCTGCAGCGTCTATCGCGTCCTGGTCCCTGTCTATCCCGATCAGGGTGCCTCGTTCCGACAGGCGCCTGCATATCTCCTCGGAATGACCGGCGCCGCCGAGCGTTCCGTCGACGTATATCCCGTCAGGGTCTATTGCGAGGCCCTCTATGCATTCGTCCAGAAGGACCGGTTCGTGACTGAACTCCATGGCCATCAGTAGCTGTAGCTCCCGAGAGCCTTATCAAAGCTCACGCCTTTCATCTTCTCTTCGCCTGCGACCGACTCGTATACTTCCTCGGCCCATACCTCGATCTTCTTGATGGCTCCCACGGTGACCAGGTTCTTATCGATCTCCGCGTATGCCTTCAGAAGGCCGGGGATGACTATCCTTCCGGCTTTATCAAATTCGCATTCTGCCGCGTTCCCGCTGAATCTGCGGATGAAGCTCCTGACCTCCTCGTCTGAATCGGGAAGCCCGGCGAGCTTTTCCATCTGAGCGGTCCAGTCCTCGAGGCTGTAGATGTAGAGGCATTTGTCCAGACCGGTGGTAAGGATGCACTTTCCCCCGAGGTCGTCCCTGAGCTTGGACGGAACGATCATGCGGTTCTTGGAGTCTATTGAGTTGTGGTAGGTCCCTATGAACATTACCGCATCCTTTTTCAGCACGTAAATACGATCTGCCTGTAGTGGCAATGACATTATAACCCACTTTCCCCCACTTCTCAAACATTTTTACCCACTTTTTCGAAATTTTCGCCCCACTTTATGTCCATATATGGGATTTGCGGGGCAAATAAAAAGGAACGGCACAATATCTTGTGCCGTTCCCACGTTTAACCGACTATATATCGTTATTTGCGGCGTTTCCGCTTATCGCTTATATGATACTTTTTCGCCTTGTCGCCGCCTTCCGGAGCCGTCTGCTCCTTCTGCTTTTTTATCTTGTCTTTTTTGCGCGATTTTTTGTTCTCCCTGAGCCTGGAAACCTTCTGGTTCAGGAGTTCTTCTGCTGAGCGCAGGGCGGCCATTTCTTCCTCGTCGTTGATCCTGACTGCGCGTCCGAACACTTTCTCGCCTTCTTTGATCCTGTCCTCCGGCGCCACCTCATAGGCATCCTCAGTCTCGGGCACCTCCTGGGACCAGTCGAAATCAAAGTGTTCGAATACCGGCTCTTCAGGCTCCACGTTCGGGCTTACGGCCCCGATCACGTCTGCTCCGAGATCGCCCATGTCCGCAAAGAGGCTCTTCACTGAGCTGGACTCGCTCTCAGGCTCGTCCGGGGCTCTTCCCGGCGCGGGGCCGAAGGGGGTCATCGGACCGGGTATCTCTTCAGCGGCGTCTTCCTTATCCGTGACGCCGTATTCGCCGCTCCACTCGGGAACTTCGGAAAGCGGCGCTCCGTCCTCTCCTTCAGGCCGGTCGGTATCCCAGTTGAAGGCGACAGGTGTAAAGATCTCCGACCAGAGAGGCTTTGCGGGTTCTTCCGGCTCCGCTTCTCCGGGAGTTTCTTCCGCAGCTTCCCCGGGTACCGTCTCTTCCGGGATTTCTTCCGGCTGCTCTTCAGGCTGCAAATCCTCGCCTTCCGCAGTCTCTTCGTAAACCGCAGGCGCCTCCGTGGACAAACCTTCGCACTCCGTTTCCGGAGTCTCCGCCGCAGAAGCTGCGGTCTCCGCGCTTTCTGCCGGTACGCCTTCGGGGGCTTCCGCTCCTTCAGGCAGTTCCTTCGGCGCTTCAGCGGCGAGCGTCCTTCTCCTTATCACTGCCTTGGCAATCAGCCTTACCGCAACATATATGAGCATCACGACAAGGACGAACAGAGCCGTTACGACAAAGAAGAATTTGTTCGGATTCCGCAAGATGGCTATCGGTGACCAGCTGTCCACGAGCTGCTTGCGCCCCTGGAGCATTCTGTAATAGTCAGGAACCTCATCATTCTCGAAGGAGTCTATGTACGACGCCAACGCATACCATTCCTTGAGCT
>JAFWFF010000079.1 GCA_017515765.1 Bacillota bacterium
AAGGTTCTCGTTCATTTCAAATCTCCTCCGGCTTGCGTTTTCCGGTCTACGCCAGTATATCACAGTTTCCGGGCACGATAAAGGGAGGCCGGAGGCCTCCCTTTCGAGATCTTATCTGGTTTCCTTGGTCTTGATCTTGGCAGATTTGCCTGTACGGCCGCGCATATAGTTGAGCTTGGCTCTTCTGACGTCGCCGCGTCTTACGACTTCGATCTTCTCGACCCAGGGAGAATGGATGGGGAATGTCTTCTCGACGCCTACGCCCGAGGAGATCTTCCTGACCGTAAAGGTCTCGGCGATCCCGCCATTCTGCCTCTTGAGAACGAATCCTTCGAATACCTGGATCCTCTCTTTGTTTCCTTCTTTGATCTTGTTGTGGACCCTTACCTGGTCGCCCACATTGAACGCAGGGATATCTTTCTTAAGATAATCCTGGGAAACTGAATCTAAAATGTTCATGTTCGGTTCCTCCTTCCCTCCAAGACGTTCATGCATCCAGAGTGCAGAGGACCGCCCGTAAAATACCATGCAATTTTATCATAAGGAAAATCGCAATGCAAGGAGTTTTTCAACGTTTTTTGCGGTTTTTTGACGCCCTTCGGGCCTCCGGGCGGTCAGCTGAGATGTGCCTCGATGAAATCCACTGTATTATCGTAGACTTCCTGCTTGTTCAGTTCGTTGTAGATCTCGTGACGGGCTTCGGGATAGACCGTGAGAGTCACGTCCTTCACACCGAGGTCCTTATACTGTTTCTCAAGCGCGTACAGCCCTTTGCCCAGGTCGCTCACCGGGTCCTTTGATCCTCCGTGGATGAATATCGGGAGGTCCTTATCGATCTTATCCAGTTCGCTCTTCTCCGCCATTATTGCGAACCCTCCTGCCATCTCGCGGAAGAAGGACTGCGAGCACACGAATCCGCAGAGCGGGTCTTCGATATACTTCCTGACGTTCTCCTCGTCCCGGCTCAGCCAGTCGAAGGCGGTCTTCGGCGAATCGATGGCTTTGTTGTAGGATCCGAAGGACATCTTGTTCATGAACTCGGACGGCCTGGACGTGTCCTTGGAGAACGCGCAGACTGTTCCCGCGATGGTCTTCGCCATCTTCATGACGGGAGTCGCGGCGCTGGATCCCGAGAGGATCAGTCCTTTGATATTGTGGAAGCGCTCGATGTAGAGCTGGGAGATGAACGATCCCATGGAATGCCCGAGGAGGAACGCGTCCTTTCTGGTCTCCTTCTTAGCGATCTCGACCAGTTCGGACAGATTGCTGACGCATTTGTCAAAATCGCCATTCGCCATATGTCCGGGCTTCGCCGCGTGCGTACCGTGCCCCATCTGGTTGATCGCGTAGACAGCGTATCCCTTTGAATTGAGATAGACCGCCAGATCGTCGTATCTCTCGGGATGCTCCGCCATTCCGTGGCTTATGACTACCGCGCATTTCGGCTCATCGACCGCCCACTCGAGATAGTAGATCGTATCTCCGGTCCTGTTGACAAAAGATCTTTCCTGCATTGCCTTACCTCCTTACGCTCTGGGATGCGTCCTGTCGTATACGTCCTTGAGCCTGTTCTTTGAGACCATCATATATGCCTGCATGGCCTGGATATCATCGTAGCCCATGAGTTCCTGAAGAGTTCTTAAGTCCGCGCCGTTCTGGATCATGTGGACCGCGAACGTATTTCTTATGATATGCGGGGTTATGCGCCCCTCGAGCCCCGCCGCCTTTCCGTACTCGCTTAGGGTCTTCCAAAGCCCCTGTCTGGTGAAGCGCTCACCCATGTAGTTCACGAACAAAGGCCTGTCCGCCCTCTCGTTCGCGGCTTCATCCCTGAGGAGAGCCGGGCGCGAATCGCGGAGATATTCGGAGATGGCGGTCTTCGCGTAAGTGCCGAGCGGGACGATCCTTGCCTGTCCGTGGTTCCCGGAGCAGTTGAGGAAGCCCATCTTGAGATTAAGGTCCCCGTAGTTCATCTCGATGAGTTCCATCACCCTGAGTCCGGTCCCGTAGAGGACCTCAAGGATTGCCCTGTCGCGTTTGCCCCGGATGCTGTTGTCCGGCATCTTAAGGAGCCTCTCCATCTCGTCCTGGGTCAAGTAATCGAGTTTCTTTCGCTGTGCCCTGGGAGTCTTTATCCCCTCCGTCGGATCGAAGCTGACTTTGCCTTTTTTGATCAGGTAGGAATAGGCAGCCCTTATGCCGGCCAGCTTCCTGTTGGTCGTGGCGCGCGAACGCCCCTCCTTGGTGAGGTTCATGATATATGTCAGGACGTCTGTCTTGGTGGCCTGTTCCATGGAGCTTCCCTGCTCTTCAAGATACCTGCTGAAAGCTCCGACGTCCCTGGCATAGGCGGCGAGAGTGTTGTCCGACGCCTTCTTTTCCTTTTTCAGATAATCGATAAAAGCTTTGATATCCATGTCTTACCTCCGCCCTGTCAGCCTGCTCGCGAGCAGGACGGCGACCTGGGTCTTGCCGTCCTCTATCTGCCCGGACAGGACCATCTGCTCAAGCTCATCTATATCCATATATTCCAGATCTATGGCTTCCGAATCGTCAAAATCCGTCTCCCCCGGCGTGAGTCCCCTGGCGATGAAGATATTAAGGACCTCCTTGGAATAGCCCGGAGTCGGATACATCCTGGTCAGGAAACGGAGCTCTGAAGCCGTATAGCCGGTCTCCTCCCTGAGCTCCCTGCGCGCGGTCTCCTCAGGGGTCTCTCCGGGGTCGGTCTTTCCGGCGGGGACTTCGAGCATCACTCTTCCGGCAGCGTATCTGAACTGCTTTACCATAACAATTTTATTATCATCAGTTATTGGAATTATAACAGCTCCGCCGCTGTGTTCGAGCACTTCACGGTAGGAGCTGCCGTTCACCGTGGTCACAAGATCCTTCCTCAGCGAGACCACCTTTCCCTCATATACAGTCTCTGAAGAGATCAGTTTTTCTTCAAAAGTCATTTCCGCGCCTCCGTAAAGGGATGTTTTCTCGTCTACAGTATATCACCCTTTTCCCCGGCGTAAAAGATGGCTGTGCGTCCGTCCGGGAATTATTTCTCATAAGGCGCGCACATTAAGCCTTGATTTTTTCCCTTACGCGGTTAGAATTAAATCGAGGCATCCCCTAAAAGCCTCACCCCAATACCCTTTTTTCAAAATGGACCGCTTCCCCTGCGGTCTGTTTTGTTTTCCCGGTCAAAAATGTGGTATTCTGTATCTATGAAGACCATTGAAAGAGAACTCGATATTGATCCGGTCTCTCTCCGGATCATGGAACCGTATTTCAAAGGGATGTCCTACGGCGTCTTTGATATTGAGACCACAGGCCTGTCCCCTGTCTACAGCATCATAATGCTCGCGGGGTTCGTTACCGTGCGCGGCGGCAAGGCCGTTCTCAAACAGTTCTTCGCGCGCAATCCGTCTGAAGAACCCGAAGTCATCAAAGCCGCCCTGGCCGAAATCGCCTCTCTGGACTTTCTTGTGACCTTCAACGGTAAGATGTTCGATCTGCCGTTTTTATCAAAGCGTGCGGCAAAATACGGGCTTCTGGAGGCATCTGCGCCCAAAGATCTGTTCGGTCTCCTTTCATCTGAAGGGAGCCCGGCCGAAAAGCCCCTGAACCTCAAAGCCAAATACGATCTCGATCTCTTTGTTCTCATGAAATACTATTCGGACCTTGGCA
>JAFWFF010000080.1 GCA_017515765.1 Bacillota bacterium
CCATGCGGATGGTCGTTCGGGTTCATGACGGAACCGCGGACCGTCGGTCTGATGCCCATGTGGCGGGTCCTTCCGGCCTTGCCGTAATTGATGTTGGCGTGGTCGATGTTTCCGACCTGTCCGATGGTGGCTCTGCACTCCTTGCGGACCAGTCTCATCTCTCCGCTGGGCAGCTTCAGCGTGACATAGTTGCCTTCCTTTGCCATCAGCTGGACGAAGGCGCCTGCGCTTCTTGCCATCTGGGCTCCCTTGCCGGGCTTCATCTCGATGTTGTGGATGATGGTACCTACGGGGATGTTCTCCATGGGCAGGCAGTTGCCTACCTTGATGTCGCTCTCGGGGCCGCTGACGACCTGGTCGCCGACCTTGAGTCCGAGAGGAGCGATTATGTAGCTCTTGGCACCGTCAGCGTAGAACAGAAGAGCTATATATGCGTTTCTGTTGGGATCGTACTCGATCGCGTTGACCGTTGCGGGCACGTTGTCCTTCTGTCTCTTGAAATCGACCACTCTGTAGCGCTTCTTTGCGCCGCCGCCTCTGTGACGGACCGTGATCCTTCCGTTGACGTTTCTTCCGGCCATCTTGTTCTTCTTCTCGAGAAGAGCCTTTTCCGGAGTAGTCTTGGTTACTTCCTCAAACGTGGAAACTGTCATACCCCTGAGACCGGGAGTAGTCGGTTTATATTTTCTGATTCCCATTACCGTGAATACCTCCTAAATTACATGCCCTCAAAGAACTTGATCTCTTTGCTGTCGGCACTGAGAGTAACAACGGCTTTCTTCCAGTCGGGGCGCTTTCCTTCGGTTCTGCCCATTCTCTTGAGCTTTCCGGAATAGTTCATGGTGTTTACCTTAACGACCTTGACCTGGAAGAGCTCTTCGACCGCGTCCTTGATCTGATACTTGTTCGCGCGTCTGTCGACTTCGAAAGCGTACTTCTTGACCTGTGCGTCCATCATGGAGTTTTCCGTGATGATAGGTCTCTTGATGATATCCTGAGCTAACATTAGCAATACACCTCCTGAATCCTCTCGAGAGCGTCCTTCGTGACGATCATGTTGTCGTAACGGAGCATCTCGTATACATTGAGCGTTCCGACCGTGGTGCAGTCAGCTCCGGGGATGTTGGAGACCGACTTGTATACGTTCAGGTCGTTCTCGGGAAGGACCACGAGAGCCTTCTTGACCTTGAGCGCATCGAGCACTTCGATCATCTGCTTGGTCTTCGGTGCTTCGAAGGAAAGCTCGTCGAGGACGAACAGTTCCTTGTCTGCGGCCTTGGCGCTGAATACGCTCTTCATGGCAAGGCGTCTGACCTTCTTGTTCACGCTCTGTGAATAATCACGGGGTTTCGGTGCGAACACGACTCCGCCGTGACGCCATACGGGGTTACGGGACGAACCGACTCTGGCTCTGCCTGTTCCCTTCTGTCTCCAGGGCTTTCTTCCTCCTCCGGAGACCTCGGCTCTTGTCTTGGCACTCTGGGTTCCCTGACGCTGGTTCGCAAGGTATGCGACCACGGTCTGGTGCACCGCAGCCTCGTTGGGCTCGATGCCGAAGATGCCGTCTGCGAGATCGACGCTTCCGACTACCTCGCCCTTCTTGTTAAGTACATCGTATTTCATCTAAGTCTCCTCCTTACTTTGCCTTGACGGCGTCGGTCAGATAGACGACTGAGCCGTTGGAGCCGGGAACGGCTCCCTTGATAAGGATCATGTCATTCTCTGCGTCAACTCTGACGACCGTGATGTTCTGTACGGTCACGTTGACATTTCCCATATGTCCGGGCAGCTTCTTTCCCTTGAACACTCTGCTGGGATCGGATGATGCTCCGTGGGAACCTACAGCCCTGTGGTACTTGGAACCGTGAGCCATGGGTCCGCGGTGCTGACCGTAGCGCTTGATGACGCCCTGGTATCCCTTTCCTTTGCTGACGCCGTGGATGTCGATCTTGTCTCCCTCAGCAAAGACGTCCGCCTTGACCTCGTCTCCGAGGGCAAGGGTCGTATCTTCAAGCCTGAATTCCTTGAGGGTCCTGAGCGGCGTGACGCCTGCCTTTGCGAAATGACCCTTAAGAGGCTTGGTAACGTTCTTTTCCTTGATCTCGCCGAATGCGAGCTGTACGGCATTGTAGCCGTCGGTCTCTTCGGTCTTTACCTGCGTTACCTTGCAGGGACCGGCCTTGAGGACCGTTACGGGGACGATGACTCCCTCGGGTGTGAACACCTGGGTCATGCCCACCTTCTTAGCTATGATAGCTTTCTTCATTTCTTCCTCCATTAGCGGACCGCCCTTTGATGAAAGCGGTCATAATATTTATTATTTGATCTCGATATCTACGCCTGCGGGCAGATCGAGATGCATCAAAGCGTTGATAGTCTCGGGAGTCGGATCCGTGATCTCGATAAGTCTCTTGTGAGTGCGCATTTCAAACTGCTCTCTGGAGTCCTTATACTTGTGAACGGCTCTCAGGATGGTGACCACTTCCTTCTGTGTGGGAAGGGGAATGGGTCCGCTTACCTGCGCTCCGCTTCTTCTGGCCGTGTCAACGATCTTCGTTGCAGCCTGGTCCATGACCTGATGGTCAAATGCCTTGAGTCTTATCCTCATCTTCTGATTAGCCATAAAACCTCCTGTTGATCTAGCGGTCTTGACTTTGGACACCGTGCCGGGTGTTCCACTAACCCTTACCGTTTTGAGCACATGCCCAACCGCTCCATTCTTGATGGCGCTAGCTCCGCGGAAATTCCCTGCCCGGCGGCAGCAACCTCCCGCATCATCGCTCTCAGAACTGCGTCGTGATGCACACCAAAATGCACCGCGATTTGTCGCAGCCTTTAAATAATACTAGAAAAAATGTTTTTTGTAAAGCGTTTTTTGCTTGTTTTTTCAGCTTTTTTGACCGTTTTTTATCCCTGAAGGGGCGCTGTCCGGCCGAAGTTTCTATCGTCGCCGGCTTTATTCAAAAAAATCAGACTCCGGGCGATCTTCGGGTCCGATCCCGAACATAAGGATGGCGGGCGGCAGTGAGATGCCGCCCGCCTCGGGTGTATCAGACAGCGTGACTTCCCCGCGGTCAGTCCGCTTCCGTACGTATATCCTCTCCCAGGAGCCTTTCCTTCCGGATCTCAATGATGTAACCGGTAAGATACATGCCCTCTGTCTCCTTTACCTCCTCGCCGTCGCACGTGACGGTGACGCCCGTGATCAGACCTGAAGGATCGAACCGGAAAGCCCAGTCGCCGTCACCGAGCCTGTCGAGATCTATGATAAGGACTCTTCCTCCGACTCTGAAGATCACGAAACGGATATGCCTTTCCCTCAGACTGTCTGTCGTCTCCCTGTCGAGAAGAAGTATCCTCTCCTCGGCCGTGACTTCCTTCCCGTCGTCGGTGAGCGCTCTGATATATATGTATCCGTCGCTGCCGTCAGCTCTTCTCAGCATCCCCTTCAGATCGAAGGTGAAGATCATCCCCCTGCAGGATGGTGTTTCAAACACCGCTGCGAACATCCATGCATCCACTTTTTCGGGTATCTGCACGTCATACGGGGCCCTGCTCATGTCAGGCCTTCTCACGATATGGGGAATACTCTCTGTTTCTTTTCCGTCCGGTCCGTACTCAGCCGGGGGAGCGCTCCAGCTGTTGATGATATACACCGTGCCGTATGTGCTGCTGGCGTAAACTGTCCGCGGCACGTATACGTGCAGAGGATGATCTTCAGATCCGATATCGCCTGAGGCAGTTATGTCAAGCTGCGCAGCGGTGATATTCGGCATTCCGCCGTTATATCCCGCGTCGATCCTTCCGTCGGATACGATCTTTACCCGGCCTCCCGTGATGCTGACGACCTCGGTGTCGCCGGCAAATTCCAGATCCATATCCTTTCCTGTTATCCTGACGCTCTCTGCAGAGATCCTGAGAGGTTCTCCCGGAGCGCCGATACTTCCGCCGGACACGATCTTCACATCCTCCGCGACGATATCAGCGCTGTCTCCCGGTGCCGATGCGATGCTTCCTCCGGTGGACAGGTTGACGTCTCCTCCCGCGACGACGGGCATGACAGTCAGTTCATCCCTGGAGCCGTTAATGATGCTGATGTCTCCCGACGCGTACGCCGTCAGCTTTTCGGTTACGGCTCTGAGAGGCTCATCCGCGCTTCCGATGTCTCCTCCGAGGGCAGCGACTTCCAGTTCGGATGCCTTCACGGTCTCCTTCGAGGATACGCTGCCCGTCGAGACGATCACGGCGTTTCCGTCTGCGTTCCAGCGGTCTATCACAAGGTCGCCCTTCGCGGCCAGGGCCGCGTCTCCCGCCGCGGTGACGCTCACATCCCTGCCGGATGCGATCTCAAGAGGCGACGAAGCGCTTCCGATGTCTCCTCCGGCTGTAAGGACGACGCTTCCCGCCGCGGATACGGAGCTTTCGGTCTGCTGAGCTCTTCTGAGAGCTTCTTCAGCCAGAGCCTTCGCTCTCTCATAAGCGGCATGCTTATCGCTGTATTCCCTGAGAGCCTCCTGCGCGTCAGCCTCTGCGGCATCCGCGTCGGTCCTGGCGGCTTCAGCCGCATCCCGTGCCTTCTCGTAGTCCGTTCTGGCCTTTTCCGCCTTGGCCGTGAGCTCTGCCGTCTTCCTTTCGGATTCCGCCAGGGTCTTTCTCAGTTCCTTCGCGGCCGCTTCCTTTTCTTCCTCGGTAAGAGTCGTATCCGCCTGAAGATCCTCCAGGGCCTTTCTTGCGGCGGCTTCCTCCCTGAGGGCGGCATCGAGTTCTCCTTCAATCTCCGCGAGTAGCCTTGCGGCTTCGCTGAGGACTGTCTCCAGTTCTCCCGCCTTTTCGGCCTTTTCTTCCGCGATACCGTTCATGATCTCCCAGAAAGCATAGGCGCTGCGTTCCTGCGCCAGAGCCTCGCCTGAGGCGATGAAGAGCTCTTCGGCAGTCTTTACCGCGCTCTCGGGATCATTGTCGAGTATGCTTCCTTCAGCCGTTATGACGGCGTCTCCGCCCGTCACAATGCCTTCGGGGTCAGCGGATCCGCCGGCGGCGATAACTCCTGCCCTGAGGTCTCCGCTTATCTCTGTCAGATAGATGTTCTCAGCGGCGGCGCTGACGTATCCGTCAGAAGCGTTTCCGCTCATGGAGTCGATCCGGTAGGCTTCTTCAGCCCTTCCGATATCTCCTGCCGCGCTGAGGACTATGCTGTCCGCAGAAGCGAGAGCATCTTCATCTTCCATTTCGATATCGCCTGCGGAAATCAGTATCAGGGTGTCTCCCGCCTTCACGTCCTCGCTGACGATATCTCCTTCGCTGCTGACGGTAAGATCCGTCTTCGCGCTCACTTCTTCCAGGACCATGTCACCGGAGGTGTTTCTGAGGTTCAGGGCTCCTTCGGAATGCACGAAGTACTTTCCGTCCTCGGTGTCCGCCGTGGCGTCGAGATCCGTCGTGCTGCGGACGTAGATATCGTCCTTTGCGGTGATGTCCGCGTGGGTGCCGATATCCACCGTTATCGGTTCGTCGTACGTTCCGATCACTCCGCCGGATACGTTCAGGACCAGTCTGTCGGAGGTGATGCCGGCTCCTGCCGAGGCCTTCTCATCCGGTGTGCGCACATCGTACAGGCTGTCGCCGTTCACGGTCACAGACGCTGTGCCGCCTGCGGTGATGTAACCTGCGCCTGCAGGTCCGCTCTTCTCTTCGACATAGAGGCTTCCTCCTGCGGATGCGTCGAGCCTCCTGAGCGCGTCTTCGTGATCCGTGCGGATGAAGTCGTAGTCCAGGGCCACGTCCATCTTCCAGACGATGCTCTCCGTGCCGTCTTCAGCGCTCACCTTTTCCATGCGTACGGTACCGGTGGCACCTTCCGGGGTGGAGGCGATGACGTTCACGTCGACGGAGGGACGGTCCTCTCTGCTCTCGGTGACGACGGGCTTTGCCGCTGTCCCGATGTTTCCTGAGGCCTCAAGGACGATGTTCTCTCCTGTGATGTCCGCTTCGTTCTGATTCAGTCCGGCGGCTCTGATGCTTCCGTTCTCCACGCTGACGGATACGTCTCCCCGCTCGGAACGGATGAGACCGACCGTAAGGTCGCTCTCTCCCTTCACGGTCACAGCGATATCTCCGTCATTGTAGATATATGTGAGTCCCGTCGATGTGCCGAACTCGACGCTGAATGCCTTCGGCTCCGGATCTTCGTTACCGCCCGCTGCCTCTTCGGG
>JAFWFF010000081.1 GCA_017515765.1 Bacillota bacterium
CAGGCGCTCAGGACGTCGTGCGTGAGTTTTAAAAGAGCGATCCAGCTCTCTTTTTTCTCCCTGTCCTCCTCCGAGAGTATCTTGGTCGAGTGGTAGAAGCTGTTGAAATCGTTGGAGAGCTGGTAAATATAAGCGCATACTCTGTGCGGCGCGATCTCAGTGTAGGCGCTGTCCATCATCGCGTTGAAGCCGGCAAGATCGCTCATCAGGTCCTTCTCCGCTTTGCTCCCCGCGCAGCCGATCACGCAGTCCTCAACGGCAGCGCTTCCTTCCGCAGCGGAATACTTGGCAAGAATGGACTTGATCCTCACCATCGTGTACAGGATATAGGGGCCGGTATCTCCCTCGAAAGACGTGAACCTCTCGATGTCAAAGATATAGTCCTTGGAGGCCTGGTTGGAGAGGTCGCCGTACTTAAGCGCCGCGAGCGCCACTTGGTTCGCTGTCTTCTCCGCCTCTTCGCTCCCGATCTCGGGGTTGGACGCGATCTTTGTGCGCATCTCCGCATTGATATCGCTGATCAGGTCGGAGAGCTTCATGACGCCGCCGTCCCTGGTCTTGAAGGGTTTGCCGTCCCTGCCGTTCATGGTGCCGAAGCCGATATGCGTAAGCTCCGTGCCGTCGTTGACAAGGCCGCATTTTCTTGCCGTGCGGAAGACCTGCTGGAAGTGCAGCTCCTGGCGCTTGTCGGTGATATAGATCATCCTGTCCGGGTGATAGAGCCGCTCTCTCTCGCTGATCGTAGCGAGATCGGTCGTCGTGTAGAGCGCGGCGCCGTCGGACTTGAGGATAATGCAGGGAGGGATCTCTTTCGTGTCTGAAGGTTCCGCGACGTCCACGACCAGCGCGCCGTTCGATTCGTACGCGAATCCTCCCTCCTTCATCTTCTCCACGATGCCGGGGATCGCGCCGTGAACTGTGGACTCTCCCCACCAGAGGTCGAAATCCACATTCAGGTTGGCGTAATTCTTCTTCATATCGGCGACTGAGACCTCGATGATCTTCTCCCAGAGCGCCCTGAGTCCCCGATCGCCCTCCTGAAGCCTGTGCGTGTTGGCCATTGCTTCCGCGTAATAGGCGGGATCTTCCTTGTAGCGCCTGCTTGCCGTGGGATAGATCTCCTCGAGTTCCGCTACGGTAAAAGGCGCCGCCTCGGGATACTCTCCCTCGTAGGATGGGTCAAAATACGGAAGATCCGGCTGTCTTTTCGAGAGCTCGGTGATCACGAGCCCCATCTGAAGACCCCAGTCTCCCAGGTGAATGTCTCCGATGACATTTTCGCCGTGATACCTGGCGATGCGCTTGACCGCCTCGCCGATGACTGCGCTGCGAAGGTGGCCGACGTGCAGCGGCTTCGCGACATTAGGCCCGCCGTAATCGAGAATGATGTTCACCGGCTTTTCGGGCATTTCAAGCCCGAATTTATCAGATGCCGCCATCTCACGCAAGTACCCCGCGAGGAATTCCTCCCTGAGCCTGAGGTTCAGAAATCCGGGTCTTACCGCTTCCGCGCTGGAGAACACTTCCGAATTCTTCAGCTTCGAAACGACGTCCTCCGCGATCATGAGGGGCGCCTTGTGATATCTCTTTGCGCCGGCCATTGCGCCGTTGCACTGGTATTCGCAAAGGTCAGGGCGGTTGGAAACCGTCACCTTGCCCAGTTCCCGGTCGTAACCCGCGGCTTCAAAAGCCCCTTCCATCTCCCGGGAGATCAGGTTTAAAAACTTTTCCACTGTTGCCTCCGATTGTGTATTAGAGATTGTGTATCAGATTGATTTCTCAGTTTTTGAGAAGGTACATCCGCAGAAATTCTGCCTGTAAAGGCCGAACTGCCCGGAGAGCTCGATCGACCTCTTATACCCGTCTTTTTTCTTAAAGTCAGAGGGAAGATAGGGCACTCCGTATTTTGCCCCGGCCTTC
>JAFWFF010000082.1 GCA_017515765.1 Bacillota bacterium
CATCCTCGCGGGCAATTTCGCGACCAAATTCGTCAGCTTCTTCGGGTCGGTCTTCCTCTCGCGCCTGATAACCAAGACGGATATGGGGATCCTTTCCTACATAGAGAACCTCTACGGCTACGGCTTCGTTTTCGTGGGCGTGGGAATGGCGAACTCGCTCCTGAGGTTCGTGGTGCTTTCCGAGGAACCTGAGAAGAAGTACGCCTACGTCCAGTACGCGAGGAAACGCGGGCTCATAGCGGACCTGATAATCTGCGCGGTGATGATAACCGCCAACGTTTTTTATCCGCATAAGTCCAGCTTCGAGGTCGCGAGAGGGCTTCTCCCGATCATGATGCTCGCCCTGCCGTTCCAGGACCTCCTTAACCAGGCCCAGCTGAACGAGCGCGCCATGTTCGCGAACAAGCGCTTCGCCTTTTTCAGCGTGGGAAGTGCCGCGGCAGTGGTGATCGCCAGGGTGATAGGAGCGAAGACCGGGGCACTTACGGGAGTCGTAATAGCTGTCCTCGCGGTAAACATAGTGCTCGGACTCGGCCTCCAGTTCATCTCACAGAGGAAGTATTTCCGGGGGCTGAGAGCAGAGACGCTCACGCATGACGAGAAACACGAGGCCGCGGTCTATTCGATCCAGTATATGATCACGAACGGCCTCTGGACCTTCTTCATGCTGATGAACATCTATCTGCTCGGAAGGCTGATAGACGACCCGACGGTAGTAGCGGACTACAAGATAGCCTACTCGTTCCCGGTTAACATCTCGATCTTCAGCAGCGCGATAGGCATCTTCATAGCGCCGTACTTCGTGAAGAACGAGAGAGACAAGGACTGGGTCCGCAAGAACTATTTCCGCACCATGGGAGCGGGTTTCGCGATCATAGGCCCTGTATGCATAGTGATGGCGCTGCTCGCGAGATTCCTGATCTCGCTCTACGGCGCGCAGTATCTGAACGTGGTGCCGCTCATGAGAGTTTTGATCATCGGAAGCTTTGCCGACGCGGCGCTGAGGTATCCGGTGACCAACATCCTCGCGGCGATGGGCCAGGTCAGATACAATATGATAGTCGCGGCCTGCGGATTCGTCCTGCAGACGATACTGAACATCATACTCATACCGAAGCTCGGAGCATACGCGATCGCGATCAATACCATCGTGATCCACACTTTGATGGCGGCGGCGCTGTTCATAGTATTCAACAAAAAATACGAGATAATAAGGATCGGATCCGGAAAATAGATGGGAAGGAACGCTAAGGAAGAAACGGGCAGGCTAAGCCCGGAAGGACGCAAATACAGCAAAGTGCGGGTGATATGGAGATACACCGTGCTCTTTCTTGCGGTATCCGCGATCATTTTCCTTCCGTTCATAAGGGAATGGCGGACCCTGATCTGGATGTCCGACGGGTATCACCAGCACATTAAAGCCCTTATATTCTATTCGGACTGGCTGAAGGCAGGCTGTCCCGCCGATTACAGCCTGAGCCTCGGCTACGGCGGCGACATAATAAGCACCATGCAGCACTACTGCCTGGGAGAGCCCCTGGCGGCGCTGTCATACTTCGTCCCGCGCGAGTATATGGTAGCATTTTATTGCGCACTCTCGGTGTTCAGGCACTATCTGGCCGGGCTCGCGTTCGCCGCGATGTACTCATATGCCAGAAAGGGAAGGGCGACGGAAGGCGCATGCGCGGCCGGAGCGATAATCTACGCGTACTGCGGGTTCGCGATCCACTTCGGGCTGCAGCACCCGATGTTCGTGACCCCGATGATATACCTGCCCCTGATGGTGCTGGGAGTGGAGAAATACGTCAGAGACCGCAGGCCGATGATGTTCATGATCTCGGTGTTCCTGACCGCTCTGACAGACTTCTACTTCCTGTACATACTGGGCCTCGCGGTCATAGCCTACTATTTCATCTCCGGAATAATGGGCGTTGGGAGGACCGGGTTCGGCGGCTTCATCAAAAACGGCTTCGCCCTGCTGGGCATTGGGATCGTCGGGACCTGCATGGCGGGAGTGGTGCTCGCTCCCGCGCTGTACGCGTTCTTCACCGATCCGAGGGTGGACAATACCGAGACCTTCGGCTGGTTCTACAGCCTCATGGAACTCGTACGCATACCGGAAGCCGTCCTGACTCCCGAGTACATCTCCAGGGGAATGGTGCTCGGAGTAGGCGCGCTGACAGTGCCTGCGGGATTCATGATGGTGACGGGTATAAGGAAGCATCCGAGAGTCTTCGTGATCTTCCTGATCTCCCTGGCCGGCCTCGCGATGCCTGCGGCTGCCTATGTGAGCAACGGCTTCAGCACAGTGAACAACAGGTGGATATTCATAGAGGCTTTGATCCTGGCTGTGATGGACGCTGTGGCGCTGGAGGAGCTGAAGGATTCCGGAAAGGTGAGAGGGCTGTTCGTATTCCTGCTGTCCGCAGTATACGTGGGAGGCCTGGGGTACATCTACTACAGGCTCGGAAAGCTCAGCCTGGCGGGAATAGACAGGATGCTGCTGATCCAGGCCGCGCTGGTCATAGTGATATCGCTCGTGATAATGATCACTTCTTTCTCCGCGAGAGGAGGAAGGAGAGTGGGAAGGGAGATCGCCGCGTTCCTCGGGGCCATGGCGGTCGCAGCTTCAGGGCTCTGGCATCTTGCGGATTTCGGCGGGAACTGGGCTTCGGTCTTCGTCAAGCCGGAAGATATCAAATGGGAGAGCGGCCCTGCCGCGGAGGTGGCGGCGCTCAACGACGAGAGCTTCTTCCGCTACGAGTATCCGGATGAGGACAGGGAGGATGAAAACTCCTCCGACCTGTTCGGGCTCTCGACCACCGGTTACTACTACAGCCTGTCGAACAGATATGTTTCGGACTTCATGACGGACATGGCTGTCACGGACCCGCTCGACCTGCTGAACTGCTACCACGGGCTCGACGGACGTGTACCGCTCCTGCAGCTCGCAGGAGTGAAATACTTCGTCACAGCGTATGAGAACGCGCCGTTCGGGTTCGACTTCCTGAAGAAGACCGCGTCCGGCCTGAACATATACAGGAACACCGCCCCTGTCAATCTGGTCCACAGCTATACCGGAGTGCTGAACGAGAAGTCTTACTCCGCGCTGAGGCCGCAGGACAGGCAGTACGCACTCCTCTCGGGAGCTTTGATAGAGGACGTCAAGGGAACGCTTGGCGGGGTCCTGGAGGTAGTGACGCCGAGGTCCGTGAGCCGCGAGATGAAGTACAGCATGTCATCCGCGGGAGGCAAGGCGCAGGTCTCTTCCTCGGGCGTCAAAGTCTCCGAGGAGAAGGCTTCCGTCGAGATCAGGCCTTCACAGAGCACCGAGGGAGAGTACTATCTCTCGCTCACAGGGCTTAAGTACGACAGCGGGGAATATCCCGACCCGTTCAAAGACAAGATCGCGGGCAGGATACCGATCAGGGTCTCATTCTACAAGAGCGGGAAGATAGTCGCGGAGAACATCATCCAGATACAGACCGACAGGACTCCTGCGGGGAGAGGGCAGACAGACTACACCGTATCCTCCAGATGGGCCGCGAAGGGGATAGACAAGATCGTCCTGACCTTTGATCATCCGGGAGAATACGGTTTCGATGACATGAGGCTGTACCTCGTGGACCGGGACGCCGCCTACAAGGCGATGTCCGGGTATCTTGCCGGAAGCACCGTGGAGGCAGACCTTCACGACAGCGCCATGAAGCTGGTGACCGACAGGATAACTGCGAGCGGCAGATGGACCAAAGACTCCGTCGCCGTCTTCTCCGTACCGATGAGCAAAGGCTGGAGCTGCACCGTCGACGGGGAGGCAAAGGACATCCTCACAGTAAACGGCATGTATATAGGCGTGGAAGTGCCTGCGGGAGCGCATGAGATCTCCCTGGACTACCAGTGCCCGATGAAGATGACGGGATTTATCGCCACCGTCGCGGGGGCCGCGCTCTTCGCGATGGTAGTGATCATCTGCTGGAGCGGCCGCCGAACCGAAAGGAAGAGGAAAGGACAGTCCGGACCCGACGGCGGAGCCGGTTCCGGGACAGGCGGGAAATACGGCGAGGGCTACGATTTCGAAAGCGTGATGAAGCCAGAATACCTTAAGCCCGAGCCCGAACCCGAACACGATCACGATCACGCACCCGAACCGCCTGCGTACGTGCCTCCCGCGCCGGAACACGTTCCGGAAGCGCCTGCTACCGAGGTTCCCGAGGTTTCCGGGCCTGCGTCAAAAGAGTCCGTGGCAAAAGAGCCCGCCGTGCCTGAGTGGGGCAGCTCCTCCGGATCGGGAATAGAGCTTGTGTTTGGTGACGAGACCGTCCCGGGAGTGGATGATGGCAAATGATCCGGTGAACAAAAAGAGCGGCCTGGACAAAAGGGAACTCATCGTCTACTTCATAGTCGGAGTGATAGTCACCGGGGTCGACTGGGTGGTCTATTCCGTACTGGTGAAGTACCTGGACGTCCCCGTGACTCCGGCGAATATAGCGGGATGGATAGCTGCGGTAGCCGCGGCGTTCATCCTGAACAAAAGATACGTCTTCCTGAGCACCGATTACACGGCCGCCAATCTCATCAGGGAGATCTGGCAGTTCGTGGCGGGCAGACTGTTCTCAGGCGCTGTAACGATAGCCCTCGTGCCCCTTTTGATGGCGGTCGGCGTCACCGGCACCGTCTTCGGGGTGAAGGGCTTCATCGCCAAAGCGCTCGCGAGCATCATCGGCCTGGTGCTGAATTACATAATTTCAAAGTTTATAGTCTTCCGTAAAAAATGAGAAGCTGAATTGATCAATCAATAGGAGTGTCGAAAATGGCTTTTAACAGATCCGGTCAGGCTGCGCCCTTTGAGAAAAAAGTATGGCTTTCCTCCCCGACGATGCACGGCGAGGAACTGGCATATATGAAGGATGCCTACGAGACGAACTGGATGTCTACCATCGGTGAAAACATAAACTGCGTCGAAAGCACCACCTGTGAACGCATAGGGTGCGGGCACGCGGTAGCTTTGGCTTCCGGAACGGCGGCGCTGCATCTCGCGGTGAAACTCGCGGGGCAGGAGCTCTACGGCAGGCCGGAAGGCGGCAAAGGAACGCTTGTCGGCAAACGGGTCTTCGCGAGCGACATGACGTTCAACGCGACGGTCAACCCGATCCTTTATGAAGGGGGGACGCCGGTCTTCATCGATACCGAGAGAGATACGTGGAATATGGATCCGGATGCGCTCGAGAGAGCCTTTGATCTTTACCCGGACGTAAAGCTCGTGGTCTGCGCGAACCTCTACGGCACGCCGGCGAAGCTCGACGAGATCAAAAAGATCTGCGACGCGCACGGGGCGATCCTGGTGGAGGACGCCGCCGAGTCGCTCGGATCCTCATACAAGGGCAGGCAGACCGGCACCTTCGGGAAATACAACTGCATCAGCTTCAACGGCAACAAGATAATCACCGGCTCTTCCGGAGGAATGCTGCTGACCGACATAGCGGAAGCCGCCGCTCTCGGGAGGAAATGGTCAACGCAGTCCAGGGAGAACGCTGCCTGGTACCAGCACGTTGAGCTCGGCTACAACTACAGGATGTCGAACGTCATCGCAGGGGTCATCAGAGGCCAGTACCTGCATCTCGACGAGCACATCGCCCAGAAGAAAGCCATCTTTAGAAGATATGAGGAAGGGCTTAAGGACCTCCCGGTATCCATGAACCCCTACGACGCGGAAAACAGCGTGCCCAACTACTGGCTCAGCTGCATGATCATAGACAAAGACGCGATGTGCCAGCAGGACAGGGGGAATACCGAAGTCACGTACGTCAAGACTCCCGGAAAGAGCTGCCCGACCGAGATCCTCGAGGCTATCGCTTCGATCAACTCCGAGGGAAGGCCGATCTGGAAGCCGATGCACCTCCAGCCCATCTTCAGCGGTATAGATTTCGTGACGGTGAGCGGAGATACTGGCGCTGATATCTTTGCCAGAGGCCTCTGCCTGCCGAGCGACAACAAGATGACTCCGGAGCAGCAGGACAGGATCATCGAAGTTATACACATGTGCTTCGAGTAACGCGCGGAGAGGGTTCAGAACTATGGCAAAAAGATTCCACGGCCCATATGAGAGATACATAAAACGCCCGCTGGACTTCCTTCTCGCATCCTGCGCCGCCGTCGTCCTGTCGCCCGTGATAGGGATAACGGCTGTCCTGGTGAAGACCAGGATAGGTTCGCCCGTGATCTTCTTCCAGGAACGCCCCGGAATGATAGATCCGAAGACCGGCGAGGAGCGCATTTTCAGGCTTTGCAAGTTCCGGTCCATGACCAACGACCGCGACGAAGCCGGGAACCTCCTCCCGGACGAGCAGAGGATGACGTCCTTCGGCAAAGCCCTGAGAAGCACGAGCCTCGACGAGCTCCCTGAGCTCTTCAACATAATCAAAGGCGATATGTCTCTGATCGGCCCGAGGCCGCAGCTGGTGCGCGACATGGTGTTCATGACCAAAGAGGAGCGCCGCAGGCATACCGTGAGGCCGGGACTCAGCGGCCTTGCCCAGGTGAGGGGGAGAAATTCGCTCTCCTGGGAGGGAAGGCTCGCTTCCGATCTGGAATACGTCGACAATATCACCTTCGCGGGCGATATGAAGATAATCGCGGAGACGGTGCTTAAGGTCTTCAGGCGCGAGGGCATCAGCGAGGAAGGCATCTCCACGTCGACCGATCTGGGCGACTACCTTCTGGCATCAGGCAAGGTGACCAGAGAAGAGTATGACAGGCTTCAGGCGGAAGCTGAGGAGATCCTGAAGAGGAACGAAAAATGAAGAACGATCTCAAGAGAAGAGTATTGGCTTTGATCCTGTGCTGCGTGACTGTATTGGCGGCACAGGGTCTTGTTTTTGCGGAGAGCGGGAGCGGTGAGGCGGCCGCGCCGGTGACGGAGACGACCGGTGAAGACCTGCCTATCCCCGAAGAAGCACTTAACGCCGCGGCTCCGGAAAGCGGAGAGGATCTCCTGAGCTTCCCCGGGAGGCGGTATTATTCCTACGCCTTCGAGGTGCTGAAATACACCAATGAGGAGCGCGCGAAGAACGGTCTTCCGGCTCTCAGGATGGACGCGGACCTTCTGGAGGGCGCGATGAAGCGCGGCCAGGAGTGCGTCATGATGTTCTCTCACTACAGGCCGAACGACAGCTGGTGCTTTACCGTCTGCGACAAGGCTAAGGCAGAAAACATCGCGATGGGACAGACCTCCGCAAAGGCAGTGGTGACGTCATGGATGGAATCGCCCGGGCACAGGGCCAATATACTGGCAAGCCGCACTTCGATCGGGGTTGGCTGCTTCTATTACGAAGGCGTTCTTTACTGGGTCCAGCTCTTCGGGAACAACAGCATAAGCTCCGACTGCAGCCAGCCCTCGGATATCACGCAGTCCTGGGAGATAGACCTTCCCCTGGGCAAGGTGTATGACCAGTATTCGGGGGAGCAGGTCGACTTCCGGTTCCGAATAGAGCCTTCCGCCCTATCTCTGGAGGAGGGTGAGGTGTCGGCAGCGGACCTTTACGGCAGCGGCAACGCGGACATGACGTATTTCGCGCGTGAGATAAAGTTTGACCGCGGCAGCGTCGGATGGCGCGCCGCCGATCCCGAAGCCGTCTCAGCCGACAGCAGCGGAAACATCAAAGGCCTCTCACCCGGAAAAACCAGGCTCATCGCAGGGTCCCTTTACGACCGGGCGAGCGTACCGCTCACGGTCTTCAGAAGGATAGCGGGAAGCAACAGATACGAGACTGCCATAGAAGCCGCTGAGCAGCTGAAGCTCTCAATGGGAGTCTCCGCCTTCGAGAACATAGTTATCGCGAGCGGGAAAGACTATGCTGACGCGCTTGCCGGAGCCTATCTCGCGAAGGTGAAGAACGCTCCGATACTCCTGGTGAACGACCAGACTGTGAGCCGCGTATCATCTTACGCCTCG
>JAFWFF010000083.1 GCA_017515765.1 Bacillota bacterium
AGCTGGTTGCGGACAGACGCGCCGCGGTCTCCGCAGTTGGCCGCGAGCCTGGCTCTTCCGTAGAAGAAGCCCATGAACACCGAGAAGGAGAGGTGTCCGGGGACGGCGAATACCGCACGCGCGGGCGCCACGGAGAGGCCGTAGCCCAGGACGTAGATTATATTCTCAAAGGCAGCGAATCCGAGGGATACCGCCGCCGCGTACACTATACCGTCGAACAGGAAGTCGAAGTTGGGGTTTTTCCAGCTGCGCCATTTAAGGAGCAGGAATTTGCTCCCTTCCTCCGCTATTCCCACGACCAGGAAAGCAAGAAGAGCCACATAGTAAGGCTTGTCCGGGGTGACCAGTCTGGCCAGCGCGCCCATGCCTAACGACTCGATCACCGACGCGAGGAGAGCCGAGAGGACGCCCATCAGAAGCAGTTTTAGTATCAGGTCGACCGGTTCCCTTTCGACTTTGTCCTTCCTGTAGATGAAGATCAGAAGGACAAGGGCCGGGAGGAGTGCCGCAGCTATCGAGACCAGGAACATATTGTTCATTGTTTTTCCTGCCTTTCTTTTTGATCGCCGGATGTCTCGCCGCGTCTCCTGGCACGGCGCTCGCTGGCTTTTTGCTCTTTGCGGTCGCGCCTTTGGTCTCCGGCGTAGACTATTTTGCCTATTATCTTGTGGACGTAGCGGAACAGTCCCTCCGTCGCTATCAGGAATACTCCGAGAAGCATCGAAGCTTCCATTGTGATCGACTCGATCCCGAACAGGCCGGGCATGAATATTATGCACGCGGCCATTCCTGCTATCAGCACCGCCAGCATGCCCATGTGGAGCTTGTTAGGCGGGGTCGCGACCTTTCCCAGGAAGAGGAAGCCGACAAGCGCGACCAGCATCGTGCTCGACGTCGATATGCAGGTCTCGTCGATATTGAAGACTTTTCCGAACAGTACCAGCGCGCTCACCGATATGAACATCGTGAGGCCGGCCGGGAGGGCCATCTTAAGCACGTTCGCGATGAAGTGCCCTTTGATCCTGCGGCTGTTCGGCTCGAGCGAGAGCACGAAGGACGGCACGCCGATCGTGAACATGCTGATCAAAGTGATCTGCGACGGTTTCAGCGGGTATGTGAGCACGCTTATCAAAGCGAATATCGCGAGCAGGAAGGAGAAAATGTTCTTTGTCAGGTAGAGTGACGCTGCCTTCTGCAGGTTGTTGACCACCCTGCGGCCCTCCGCGACGATCTGGGGCATCTTGGAGAAGTCTGAATCCATGAGGACCAGCTGCGCGGAGTTGGAGGCCGCTTCGCTTCCGGAAGCCATCGCGACCGAGCAGTCCGCGTCACGGAGCGCCAGAATGTCGTTCACGCCGTCGCCTGTCATTCCGACGGTCTTCCCCTGCTCCTGCAGGGCTTTCACGAACATCCGCTTCTGATCGGGGCTCACGCGTCCGAAAACAGTGAATCTCTGGACCGCGTCGTAGACCGCCTTCTGGTTCACCAGGCTTCTGGCGTCCAGATAATGGTCCGCGCCGGGGATCCCGGCTTCCATGGCCACGTTGGATACTGTCACGGGGTCGTCGCCGGAGATGACCTTCACCTTGACTCCGTTGTCCGCGAAGTATTTAAAGGTCTCTCGGGCGTTCTCCCTTACCGGGTTGGCGAGATAGATCAGCGCGATGAGCGAAGCCGGCGCAGTGAGCTGCCTGCCTGTCGGCTCCTCCTCTGTCTGAGCAAAAGCGAGCACGCGGTAACCGCGCTCGGTCAGCATCCTGATGCGGTCTTCGTATCTGTCATACTTCTCCCGAAGTATATATTCCGGGGCGCCCATGACGAAATATCCGTCATCAAAGGTCACTCCGCTGTATTTGTATCTGGACGAGAAGGGGCAGACGTTCAGCGCCATCCTCCCGCCGCGCTCGGTGAAGCGCTCCTGCAGCGCAGCCATCGTAGCGTTGTCTTTGTTCTGGGCTGCGGCAAAGTCTCCAACGAGCCGCATGGCACGCTCTTTCTCGCTCTCTCGGCACGCCCAGGCGACGCCTTCGACCTTCATGTCGGGCGAGGTGATCGTACCGGTCTTGTCCACCAGAAGCACGTCTACGCGAGCCAGGGTCTCGATGCACCTGAGGTTCTGGACCAGGACGTCCTTCCTCGCGAGCCTGATGGTCGATACGACCATCGCAACGCTGGCCGTCATATAGAGGCCCTCGGGTATCATTCCGAGGACGGCCGCAACCATAGCGATGACGCTGTCCGAGAAGGGCTCCTTCATGGTCACTGCCTGCTGGAAGACCATCAGGCCGCCGACCGGGATTATTATTATTCCTACGAATTTGACCAGCTTGTCCAGGGAGGCTATCATCTCGGAATCCTCCCTGTGCCGCTCTTTGGTGGCTTCTTTGGTCAGGCGGGAGATGTATGAATCTGCCCCGACAGCCGTGAGCACCGCGGCGGCTTCTCCGGACACGACAAAGCTGCCCGACAGCAGCCTGTCGCCGGGCGCCTTCGCTATCTCGTCCGCCTCGCCGGTGAGCAGCGCCTCGTTCACCTGCACGCTGCCTTCGAGCACACGCGCGTCTGCAGGTATCTGGCTTCCGGCCCTGAGGATTATCACGTCGTCCAGGACCAGTTTCTCGACCGGCACCTCGGTCTCGCGGCCGTCCCGGATCGCGTGGGCCTTAGGCATCTTGAGCAGCTTCAGTTTGTCCAGGGTGCGCTTGGAGCGGATCTCCTGGAAGATGCCGATCCCGGTGTTCGCGAGCACGATAAGCATGAAGGTCAGTTCCTTGAACGACCCCACGATGATCAAAAGCACCGCCAGCACCGTGAATATCAGGTTGAAATAGGTGAAGACGTTGTCTTTTACGATCTGTTTTACCGTTCTCGTGGAGGGATCTACCCGGAAGTTGTCCTGTCCCCGGGCGAGCCGCTCCTGAACCTCAGCTTTGCTAAGTCCTGTCATGATCTCTCCGCCGGCAAATGCCGGTAATCAACTATATCCTGAGTATCTCGTCTTCAGAAATGAGCGGGACGCCGGCCTCTTCGAGGACCTTCTCCGCCGCCGGAACGTCGGAGACCCTGATGATCGCGCAGGCGTGCTTGCCCGTCTCTATCACGAACGCGTATGTATACTCGATGTCGATGTCCGCGTCCATTATTATCTTCAGGACTCTCGCGAGTCCTCCGGGCACGTCGGCCGCCTCGAAGGCTATGACGTCATTCTGGGAGAATACTATCTCCTGCTCCTTCAGGGCGGCGACCGCGCCTTCCCTGTCGTCGACTATGATCCTGAGGATGCCGAAATCCTTGGTGTCGGCTATGGTCATAGCCCTTAAGCCCACCCCTTTGTCGGACAGGCATTTCAGCACGTCCGCAAGGGCGCCCTTCTTATTCTCGACAAATATCGAAATCTGCTTTATCGCCATGTTGCACCTCCGATCAGTCATGCAGTTTGCGGTTGTCTATAACTCTTACGGCTTTCCCTTCGCTTCTGGTTATGGTCTTCGGGGCGACCAGGTGGACCTTCGGCGTGATGCCAAGCATGGTCTTCATCGCAGAGGCGAGCTTGTCTGCGTCGCCAGCGATGTCGCCGACCACGTCGGAGAAGGATTCCGGGTTCATCTCCACGTAGACGTCCAGAGTATCCGTGTTCTTCACCCTGTCGACCACGATCTGGTAGTTCGGGGTGTAGCCTTCCTTCAGGAGGACTGTCTCGATCTGGGACGGGAATACGTTCACGCCTCTAATGATCAGCATGTCATCGGAACGTCCCATCGGCTTCTTCATGCGGACGAGTGTACGTCCGCAGGAGCATCTCTCGCGCGTAAGCATTGTAATGTCGCGGGTCCTGTACCTTATGAGCGGGAAGGCTTCTTTGGTGAGCGACGTGAATACGAGTTCGCCCTTCTCGCCTTCGGGGAGCACCTCTCCGGTATCCGGGTCGATTATCTCTGCGATGAAGTGATCCTCGTTGATGTGCATGCCGTTCTGCTCTTCGCACTCGAACGCCACGCCCGGGCCGCTTGTCTCAGTAAGTCCGTATATGTCAAAAGCTTTGATGCCGAGGGATCTCTCGATGTCGCGGCGCATCTCCTCCGTCCAGGGCTCGGCGCCGAAGATGCCTGCCTTCAGCTTGTTGTCCTCCGGCTTGTATCCCGCTTCCTTAAGGGATTCTCCGATGAACGCGGCGTAAGAAGGGGTGCAGCAGAGGATGGTCGCTCCGAGGTCCATCATGAACTGTATCTGCCTCTCGGTGTTGCCGGAAGACATCGGGAGCGTCAGGCAGCCTACCTTATGGGAGCCTCCGTTCAATCCCGCGCCTCCGGTGAACAGCCCGAAGCCGTAGCTCACCTGGCAGACGTCGCCTTTGTCCCCGCCGGCCGCGACTATCGCCCTGGCGCAGCACTCTTCCCAGAGATCTATGTCATGCTGTGTGTAAAACGCCACCACGCGCCTTCCCGTGGTGCCGGAAGTGGACTGGATCCTGACGCAGTTCTCAAGGTCCGTGCCGAGAAGCCCGTAGGGGTACTGGTCTCTCAGATCCGCCTTGGAAAGGAAGGGGAGCTTGTGGAGATCCTCTATCCCTTTGATGTCATCGGGTGTGACTCCCTTCTTCTCCATGAGTCCGCGGTAGTAGGGGACGTTTTCCCATACGTGCTTTACCTGCGCGACGAGCCTCTCGCTCTGAAGCGCCTTCATCTCCTCGCGGCCCATGGTCTCGATCTCTTTGTTGAAGTAGCGTTTTTCCATTTGTTACGACCTCTTTGCTTGTTGATTAGCGTTGATAATGTGTTACAATGTTATTCATCAAATCCCAATGGAGGAATCTTATATGGTTTACAGATACAAGACCAAAGGAACCTGCGCTGCTTTTATCGACATCGACATGGACGGTGACGTGGTCCGCGACGTAGTCTTCTACGGCGGCTGCCACGGCAATCTCCAGGCGATACCCAGGCTTGTCAAGGGGATGACCTATCAGGAGGTCAAGGACAAGCTCGAAGGCATCCGCTGCGGCTACAAGCCGACGTCCTGCCCGGATCAGCTGGTCAAAGGCATCGAAGAAGCCATGGCGGCTTTCGCTTCGGCGTCTTCCGAGTCCTGATCCCTGTCCGAAGCACCCCCTGAGCCGGCGCCGTCCGGCTCTTTTTCTTTCTGACCGGCCTGCTTTTGATCGTCCAGGCACAGCACCTCGTCGAGCCTGCTGATGTCGATCCCCGCGAGCCCGTCGTCCGGAGCCTCTCCGGAACTCCCCTCGTAGACCGGGACGGTCATCCTGACCTTGAACAGCAGCCCGTCGTCGTGATACCCGAACGTCCCGTTCATGTCGCGGCAGATCTTCTCGCAGGTCTTAAGGCCTATGTTGTTGCTCTCGACCTTGCGCGACGTTTCCAGCACCCCGTTGATTATCCCGACTATTATCTGCTTCTCCCGGACAGCAGCGCTGATGCTCACGTGCCTGCGCTTGTCAGCGTATTTCATTATGTTGGAGAACAGGTTGTCGAAGAGCCTCCTCAGGCCCGAAACGTCCGCCGCTATGTCCACGTTCTCCGGTATCGTATAATCAAAGTCTATCTGGAAGCCGTAGCTCATGAGCTCCGCGGCGTGCTCCGAGATTATCTGCTGGAGCAGGATGCCCGCGTCGTAGACCTCCAGTTTCTTTTCCTTGCCCGTGCTGCCGAACACCAGGAAGTACTGGAACAGCTTGTCCGACAGGTCTCTCAGCTGGAAAGCCTTGTCGCGGCAGGACTGGATGTATCTCTTCTCGTCCTCCGGCGAACCGTACTTCCCGCTTTCGATTATATCAAGATAACCGATCAGAGAGGTGAGAGGAGTGCGTATATCGTGTGACATGGCTGTGATGAGCTGGGTGTTCGCGTCCCAGGCCGCCTTCTCGCTCAGGAGCCGGGTGACGACCGAGTTCCTCATATTGTCCACGTTCACCGCGAGCCTTCCGATCTCGTCGTTCGCCGTAGGCTCTATCACCGCCCTCAGGTCGCCGCCGCTGACCGCCCTGACCTCCTCGCTCAGTTTGATCATCCTCCTGCTCAGCCTGGCGCTGTAGGCCAGGAGCACTCCCACGATGATCAAAGCCGACGCGATGACCTTGACGAAGTTCATGATCCGGTTGAACTGCTCCTCCGGATACACGTTTATGAAGACGTAATAGTCCCCGTCCGCGAAGCTGACGATCCTGTTCTTCACGTCCTGCTCGAACAAAGCAGGGGATATGCGCTCGCTGCTCTTCCCTTCGACCACGTGCTGGCCCTGGGTAACGTCCTGGGTCTCAGGCGCGCTGACTGTGTTCAGCCACCAGCCGCCCTCAAAGGCGACCGACTTGTTGTCCCAGACCTGCATATACGTATAGTCGTGATCCTTCAGCCACTTCTGCAGTGTCTCGCTGTCGCTGCTCTCTATATGGTACCGCTCTATGTCGCCGGTAAGGTCCGCGTAGCAGCTGTCCACGTTCCGCGCGACGGTCTCTTCCTTCTGGTAATAATAGGCGACCACATAGTTCTGCGTTGCCGACGCGACCGCGTAGATCACTATGGCGAGAGCCACCGCGAGCAGCAGAACGAGCCCCATCTTGAGGTTGAGGGTCACGAAGGGTCTGCCCCTGAAGGCTTTGTCCTGTCTGTTATCGGCGGTCTTACTCAACCTTGTATCCCTTTCCCCAGATCGTCTTGATCAGCACGGGATGGTTCGCGTCGTCCTCCAGCTTCTTCCTGAGGTTGAGGATGTGCACCATCACAGTGTTGCCGTCAGAGGGGAGGTAACTGTCCTCCCAGACGTCCTCGTAGAGGTCTTTGTTCCCGACGATCTCGCCGCGGTGCTCCACGAAGAACCGCATGATCGCGTATTCCTTATCCGTAAGGGGCACGCGCTTCCCGGCCTTCACCGCGCACCTGTGCTTGCTGTCCAGAAGTATGTCGCCCGCGAGCGCCGTAACGCTCTGAGTCCTGAAGACGCGGGGCTGGTATTCCTTATACCGCCTGAGCAGAGACTTCACCTTCATCAAAAGCTCCGTCTGGGAGAAGGGTTTGACCAGATAGTCGTCTCCTCCCATGCTGTAGGCGTCGATCTTGTCCTGGTCCTGGGATTTCGCGGTCAGGAACAGTACCGGGACGGTCGATTCGTTCCGGATCGCCGCGCAGGTCTGGATGCCGTCCATCCCGGGCATCATTATGTCCATGATCACCAGGTCGATACCGCGGTCCTCCTTCACGAGCTCAAGCGCCCGGGCGCCGTTCTCCGCCTGGACTATCCCGTAGCCCTCGCTCCCGAGAAGGATGGAGACCACCTCTCTGATATCGGGCTCGTCGTCCACTATCAGTATCTTGTACTGCTGTTCCATCTGGCGTCCCTTCCTTCTTTCTCGGCTTTTCCGATCGTCAGGCAGATGATCAGGCCTCCCAGCGCCGTCACCGCGGTCCCTATGGCGAGCAAAGCCTTCGCGCCGCTCGCGTCCAGCACTATCCCGCCCAGGACGCTCGCGAATATCCCGCCGACCATGGTCATCGCCGTGAAGACGGTATGGCCTTTGACCGCCTCGCCCTTCTCCATGCTGTCGTCGATGAACCTGACCATCGCGGGCAGGAACAGAGCGAATGAGAACGGCTGCATGAACTGCGCTATGAAGAGCATCGTGACGTTCTTCGCGATCAGGCACAGGGCCATCTTCGCTGCGAACGCGAATGCCGCGACTATGAGCATCGGACCGCATCTGAACCTCCGGGCGAGCCTGTCGAAGAGCACCATGGTCGGTATCTCCACGAACGCGAGGATGAAGAATATGTTCCCGAGGTTCGACGCGTCGCCGCCTACGTTCATGACTATCTGCGCCATATAGGTATTCAGTATCGAATTGCTGAAATACACTCCCATGGTGCCTATGCTGGCTATTATGAAGAACCTGTGCCTCCGGGCAAATTCGCCGAGGCCGATCGCCCGTTCAGGCTCCTGCGCCGCAGCCGCGCTTCCCTGCGCGCCCGGGCTCCCTGCTTCTTCAGAAGCAGTTTTTGCCGCCATGGCGGCATTTTTGGTCCTCTCAGTGATCACCACGGATGCTATCACCGCCGCGAGCACCAGTTCGCCCGCCGCCGGAAGCACCCATGTCCCGTTATCCTCCGCAAGGCGTCCCAGGACCGCGCACAGCACCGCGTAGGTCAGCGAACCGACGCTCCTGCAGACTCCGAAGTTTATGTGGGAGCCGGTCTCCTCCAGCCTTCCCCCGACAGCGTTCGCGAAGGGCTGCAGCACCATCATCACCGCGAAAGCCAGGCAGAATACCACCGCGAGGAACATGCTCCTGCTCCTCAGGATGAGAAGTCCCGCGCAGAGCAGCATGCACGCTGCAGCCATGATCCGCATCTGCCTGAAGATCCCGAACCTGCCGCCTTTGTCCGCCAGATCGGCGAGGAACGGCTGGACCAGGACCGCTGCCAGGTTGGACAGCGCCAGCATGAGCCCTATCTCTGAGTTGCTGAAGCCCCTCGACAGCAGAAGCAGAGAGGAGAAGCTGCACAGCACTCCGTAGAGCATCCAGTATGATCCGTGTATCAGAGCATAGCACCCGTTCAGGCGCAGCGTAAATCTTTTGATCGCAGTGTTTTTCTCTTCCAACGGCCAAAGCCTCCGCTCCGCGGGCGTCGCTCCGTCCGCGGTTAGATCTTATCCATATATTTTATCAATTTTGCGGCCCCATATCAACAAAAAACCGCCTTTCGGCGGTTTAATGCTTTATTATATTACAGCGCGCCTCACTCTGCATCTCACTCCGCGGGCTCCGGGGCAGGGTCTGCCGCCTCCGCTTCAGGGTCCGCCGTCTCCGGGGCAGGGTCCGCCGTCTCCGCAGCAGTCTCTGCAGACCCGGCTTCCGGCTCCGGGGCAGGCTCCGCCGCCTCCTCCGCGGCGAAAAGCCCGGCGAGTGCGATCTCGACCGCTTCGGATTTGCTCTTGCCCGTCTTGCGGCAGTATCTGCTCAGACCGTCGTAGACGTTTTGTTCGACGCTGACGAGCAGGTCTATGTACTCGCCGTAGATCTCGCTCAGCTGCGCGGCCGTGGTCTCGACGCCCTTCTTGTCGTTCTCGCGCTTCAGGAGCTCGGCGCTTATCATCTTCATCTCCGAAGTGTCCTCGCCGCCACCGTGCCTCTGAAGGTTCATGCGCCTCTTGACATAGCCGTACGCCAGCTCGGACTCAGAAGCCGTCTCGAGCCAGTGCGCGAAGCTGCCTGCCAGAAAATCACCTACGAATCCCATATCCTATCCCTTCACGATCTCCGCGCCGGCGCTGTTTCTGACTACCGACGCCACGCCCTTCAGGCAGGAAGCCTTGCGGCTGTACGCCTCACTCACGGCAAGGACCTGGCCGTTTTTCGCTTTGAGGCGGAAACGGTAATAACCGCGGTCGTCCTTATATACCTCGAATTTCGGACTGCTCTTCTTCTCGAATTCCGGAGCCGTCCTGTCTTCCACTTCCGCGGCGGCGGCGTTCTTCACCCATGTCGCGATCCCCGCGAGGGCAGCTTTCTCGGAAGCGTACAGGCCGTCGCCCGACGCGACTATCAGGCCGTTGCCGGCTTTCAGGTCAAATCTCAGACCCTTCGGCGCTTTCTTTATGACAAACTTTCCCATGGCTTACCTCCTAAGGTCGTCCGGTCTTTCACTTTGTTCAAAAATACCATGAAACCGCGCGGATTTCAAGTTTCCGGCACCAAAACCGGCCCTCCGCGTGTTGACAATCCGCCCCGCCGTGATATAATCACGACATCAAAACATATACCTTTGATGGCGCCGGGACCACGATCCGGAACCGGCTGCCGGAGGATCTCTGGAGAACTCATTCGATTGGGTGCCGAAGGTGCAAGGCCGCGCGCAGCGCAGGCTGAATCTCTCAGGCAAACGGACAGAGTACGCGCCGCTTCCGCGGCCGTGTATTTTGAAGACGGTGAGCTTTCCGGGAACGGGAAGCTCTTTGATTTATGCGGAGCCGCGCGGAGCGGCGGTATCGAAAGGAAGACGACATGGCAGAAATCTTTGAAGACTCTATGGACTCTATAATGTCCTGCGACCCTGAGATCGCGGGACTTATCAAAAAGGAACTCGGGAGGCAGCGGCAGAACATCGAGCTGATCGCGTCCGAGAACATCGCTTCCCCGGCGGAGATCGAAGCCATGGGCACCGTCCTCACCAACAAATACGCCGAGGGCTACCCCGGCGCCAGGTACTACGGAGGCTGCGAGATAGTCGACATGGTCGAAAACGTCGCCATAGAGCGCGCCAAGGCTTTGTTCGGGGCGGAATACGCCAACGTCCAGCCGCACTCCGGAGCGCAGGCCAACCTGGCGGTCTTCGCCGCCTTGCTCGAGCAGGGCGACACGTTCATGGGGATGGACCTCGCTTGCGGAGGCCACCTCACCCACGGATCCCCGGCCAACCTGTCAGGACGCCACTACAACTGCATCAGCTACGGAGTATCCGAATCGACCGGCCGCATCGACTACGACGAAGTGGACTGGCTCGCGAAGAAATACCGTCCGAAGCTGATCGTCGCCGGCGCCTCAGCCTATCCCAGAGCCATAGATTTCAAGGCTTTTGCCGAGATCGCGCACAATAACGGCGCGCTCCTGATGGTCGACATGGCCCACATCGCGGGGCTGGTCGCAGGCGGCCAACACATGAGCCCCGTCCCTTACGCGGACATAGTGACCACCACCACCCACAAGACCCTCCGCGGCCCCAGAGGCGGACTGATCCTCGCCCGCGAAGAGTTCGCCAAGAAGCTGAACAGCGGCATCTTCCCCCGCACCCAGGGCGGCCCGCTGATGCATATCATCGCGGCCAAAGCCGTGGCGCTTAAGGAGGCGGCCTCCCCTGAGTTCCGCGACTACGCCCGCAGGATAGTCGAGAACGCCGCCGCGCTGGCAGACGCACTCGTCCGACGCGGCTTTGACCTGGTGTCCGGCGGGACCGACAACCACCTGATGCTCGTCGACCTGAGGAGCAAAGGCGTTACCGGCAAATACCTCCAGGACAAGCTCGACGAGGTCCACATCACGCTCAACAAGAACGCGATCCCCGGAGACCCCGAGAAGCCCGGCATCACGAGCGGCGTACGCATCGGAACGCCCGCCGTCACCACCCGCGGCTTTGACAAAGCCGACATAGAAGTCATCGCCGAATGCATCGACCTCGCAGTATCCGATTTCGACGCGAACCGCGAGACAGTCCTCGAAAAGGTCGCGGCCCTGACAGACGCCCACCCGATATACTGATATTACGGCCACGACATGCGCCTGGGCCGGAACGCAGAGCAAACAAAGACCGCCGATACTTGTTGATATTTCAACGTTTTCGGCGGTCTTTTTAATGGTGAGCCAGATAGGAGTCGAACCTACGGCACACGGTTTAGGAAACCGTTGCTCTATCCACTGAGCTACTGGCCCATCCCTCAGGCAAAGAACAGTATACCACAGTTTTTGCTTTGTGAACAACTATTTTTGTCAGGCGG
>JAFWFF010000084.1 GCA_017515765.1 Bacillota bacterium
AGGTGCACCTGTTCAAGTGAAAATGCACCTTGTATCAATCATTCGGTCCAATGCCAGAAAAGCACCCCATTCGGGGTGCTTTTTCTTTGGTGCGCCAGCGGGACGAGAACCCGGGGTTCGATGATGACCTAGCCCGGCGATTGACGAGCGAGAGCGAAGTCAGAGCCGAGGCAGGTCACATGCAAAGGCTGCCCGCGAGCCCGAGCCGGAGGCGACGGGGGAGCGGCTGCAGCCGACTGCAGATGACCGTGGACGGCGATCTGCCCGCGAGCCCGAGCCGGAGGCGACGGGGGAGCGACTGCAGTCCCGCCGGGATCAGGATGAAACATCTATTAGTGACGCAATGAAAATGGAACTATCACGGTCAACCGTGATAATTCCATTTTTTTATTAGGATGACCCCGGACTGTGACTGATACTTTTCCGGCACGCGCCAACCCGATAGGTGCACGACCGCCATTAATGTGGTAGAATATACACATTCTTTTGAAAGGCGGACAAAACGTGAAATAAAAACTGATGGCCTTCTTCCTCGGAAGGCGCCTTGAAGATACGGAACTAAGCGAGGAGAAATTCAGCGTCCTCTGGGGCATACCCATATTTGCGAGCGACGCGATCTCCTCTGTAAGCTACGCGGGAGAGGAAGTTTTGCTCGTTCTGGTGCCGGTGCTCGCCTACGCGTCATTCAGATACTTCCTTCCGATAGTAGCAGCTATAATATGCCTGCTTGGCATCCTGGTCTTCTGCTATCGCCAGACCATCGAGGCCTATCCTGAAGGGGGAGGAGCGTATATAGTCGCCTCGGATAACCTTGGAGAGAAGATCGGCCTCATCGCGGGCGGATCCCTGATAATGGACTATATCCTCACCGTCGCGGTCAGCTCCTGCGCGGGCGCGGCGGCGATCACTTCCGCCTTCCCGTCGATGCTCCCGTATAAAGCGCTTCTGGCGTTTTTGATCATCTGCCTTCTGACATGGGGCAATCTGCGCGGCATACGCGACTCCTCCGTGATGTTCGGAGTGCCGACATACCTGTTCATCCTGACCATGCTCAGCCTGATCGTAACGGGTATAGTGAAATACAGCCTCGGCATGGTGACTCCCGTCGAGGATGCGGTCATAGCAGCAAACGCGGCTGAGATCCAGAAGGACGCGATGATCATCCTGATCCTGAAGGCTTTCGCTTCCGGCTGTACAGCGCTGACAGGCGTCGAGGCGGTCTCGAACGGAGTACCGAATTTCAAAGAGCCCGCGGCTAAGCACGCCAAGAAGGTGCTCCTCGCCATGGCGGGCTTTGTGTGCATCATATTTTTCGGCGTGAGCCTTTTGATCTCGCTGTATAAGATCATGCCCTCCGAGGACGCGACGACGGTCAGCCTTCTCGCGGCAGCCGTATTCGGCAAGGGAAGCGCGATGTTCTACGTCACCCAGGTGATGACCGTAGTCATACTTTCGCTCGCGGCCAACACCGCCTTTGCGGATCTCCCGCTCCTTATGAGCCTGATCGCCGGACACGGATATCTGCCGAAACAGCTCGTGAACCGCGGATCAAGGCTGAACTTCTCGAACGGCATACTATTCCTCTTCGGAATGGCCTCGATCCTCGTATTCGTGTTCCGGGGAAGCCAGTACCTGCTGCTGCCGCTCTACGCCAGCGGGGTGTTCATCTCATTCTTCCTGAGCCAGTTCGGAATGTTCACGCACTGGCGCAAGCGCAAGGGCCCGCACTGGCAGTTCAAGGCCGCGGTCAACGGATTCGGAAGCGTGCTGACCGGAGCGGTCCTGATCATCATCGTCATAATGAAGTTCATGCGCGGCGCGTGGGTAGCCCTGCTTTTGATCACCCTGTTCATACTGATCATGCTCAGGATCAAAAAGCACTACGAGAAGGTGAACGACGACTTGACTCTCTCTTCCGACGAGATGGCGCTCGCCGAGATCAACCGCGATAAGACCGCCCGCGTCATCATCCCGGTGCAGTCCCTGAACAAATCCTTCATCAAGACCCTGAACTGCGCGCTGAGCTGCGGGTTCGCGTCGATGGAACTATACAGCGTCTGCAGCACGGAGGAGAACGCGCTCCGGATCAAAGAACAGATCGAGGCTCTGGGCGTCGACTGCGATTTCCGCTATGACGTTACGACTCTCAGAAACACCAACGAAATCCTGCTGAACCATATCAGACAGGAGGCTGACGCGGATGAGAACCGGAGACTGATCGTCATGATGGGAGGCCTGGTGGTAAGATCGCCGCACGCGAAGATCCTGCACAACAGCACGACCCACCGCCTGATGAAGAAATTGGAGACATACAGAAACGTGTATATATTCTCCGTGCCTTACGTGATAGATTGACGCAGTGAACAAAGGCTGCGGCGCCAGGACGGCGCCGCGGCCTCTTTACTTTTTTGATAAAAAACCTGCTGAAATCTTTACTTTTCTTACCTGCGTAGGCCATAATAAGTAAAGAAACGACAGATACCGGCAAGCCTGCGATGATTGGCCACAAAAGGAGAATGCGGTGAATATATTCAGGAGAAACAGAGAAAGAAGCGCCTGTGAAGGCGTCATGCTCAGACTGCCCGGACTGATCAAAAAGAACGAGCAGTACATAATCGACTGCAGAAGGCAGATCCACCGCACGGCAGAGACCGGCGGAAGGGAGATACGGACTTCGGCGTTCATCCGCGGAGAGGCGGAGAAACTCGGCCTGCCTGTCGAGAGCGTCTCGACGACCGGCCTTCTGGTCACGCTCGATACCGGGCGCAAGGGAAGCCGCGTCGCCCTGAGAGCCGATATCGACGCGCTTCCGATATCAGAGAACCCCTGCAATCTGAAGGGGCCGCGCAGCGTCGTTTCGGAGGACCCCGGAGCGTCACATATGTGCGGGCACGACGCGCATGCAGCGATGCTCCTCGGCGCGATGAAGACTCTCAGCGAGCTAAGAGACGAGCTCTGCGGCACGATATATTTCTGCTTCGAGGAGGGAGAAGAGAACGGCACCGGCTTCGGAGGCATGGTCGCCGCGCTCGAAGAGAGGAGCGCGAACACCGTACTCGCTATACATACAGCCTCCTGGCTCGAACACGGTCTTATCGAGGTGGGAACGGGCCCCGTGATGGCGGGGGTCCAGGAGCTGGACGCGACGTTCATCGGAAGGGGAGGACACGGCTCGAGGCCGGACCTTTCGATCAACCCCGTGACTGCCGCCGCGGCCGCGGTCTGTGAGCTTTCAACTGCTTTTAACGGACAGATGGACCCGCTGGACCAGATGACTCTGGGGATCACGGCGATCAACGGAGGAAATACAGCCAACGCTTTCCCGGACACGACGCGCGTCCTCGGAAGCATACGCTTCTTCAGCGCGGAAGCCGGAAAGCGCGCACTTGACCTGACCAAAAAAGTCTTCTCCAGAACCGCGGAGATCCACGGCTGCAAGGTCGACTTCGGCCCTGTGATGAGCGTATATCTCTTGCCGACGGTGAACGACGCGGAGGCTGCCGAGTTCGCGAGGAAGACCTTCGCGAAGGTGCTTCCGGAAGGAAGCATTGTCCCGGGAGTGAAGCGGTTCGGGAGCGAGACTTTCTCGCATTACCTAGCCGAGTTCAAAGGCGTCTATGCGCACCTCGGGACCGGAAACGAGGAGCTCGGCACGACCGCCGAGCACCATAACGAGCATTTCGACGTGGATGAATCCGCGCTCGCGACCGGCGCGCTCTGCTACTGCGCGTATGCCGCAGCAGCTGCCGCGGACGCCGGGATAGCAGGATGGACCTGGAAGGAGGCTCCCGTCACTGCGTATGACGATGAAGATGACGGATCCGCCGAGCCGGACGCTTCGGGCGCTCAGGCGGAGCCTTTGATGGCGAAAACCGGCGCACCGAAGTACTCCGTCGACACGAAGATAAGCGTTTTGATGAAGTCGGATGCCGCCAAAGCCGCGGTCGACTCCGTGATCAAAGGCGTCGTCACCCACCCTCAGATCAAATTCGTAAAGGGAATGTCGATAAGGAAGGCCGCGGGACTTGTGCCTGATATGGTGACTCCCGAGATACTCAGGCAGCTCGACGAGGCGCTCGCGAAGGTGGAAGAGTAAACAACCGACGGTAGAGTCGTCTCCCGTGAGGGTCGCTGGTGTTTCAGATCTTCGTCTGTTACGATGAGGCCGTAAAAAAGAAGGAGGACATCATCATGGAAATGGGAAAAGAGATAAGAAGACTGAGAAACGATCGC
>JAFWFF010000085.1 GCA_017515765.1 Bacillota bacterium
GTTCGTCGAACATATTCAGCGCCACTACCATCTTGATATTCATCGCAATAAGTTGCGTGGTCAGGTAAAGGTTGCGCTCAAGGTTCGATGCGTCGATGACGTTCAGAATTAGCTCACCGCCGGGAAGGCCTTCCCGATGGGTCTCAGCATAGTGATCTACAGCGCCGGCCTCGGCATGACCACCATAGGCCCTGTCGTCTGGGCCAGGGAACTCAGCTCCCACGAAGACTTCGAATTCAACAACCGCCTCTTCCAGATCGGTTTCGTCGGCGGAACGCTTTTGCTCTCGCCTTTCCCGGGCATAATAGCGGACCGTTCGGGCGGCTCCTATCTTCCCGCCTTTCTCTGCTTCACCGTAGGCGCTGTCCTGGTGACTTTGATCATCCAGGCAGTGTACAGGCGCGCTCAGGACGGCGCTCAGCCCAGGCAGCGCCCGTAGAGATCCTCGAGTTCGTGGATTATCTTATCCTGCGCGTAGCTGCCGCGGGCGAATCCGTGTATATCCGAAGACCAGCCCTGCCCGGCGGCTTCTGCCCGGTCCAGGGTCCTCAGCACCGCGTCCGCGAAGGCTTCCGGGTCTTCCGGCTTCACTAGCGCCCCCACGGATCCGCTGACAAAATCGGACAGTCCTCCCCGGTCAGCCGCGACCACCGGGAGCCCGCAGGCCATCGCCTCTATGGCGACCAGCCCGAACGCTTCCCTGCGCGACGGCACCACGTCGACGTCGGATATGTTGTAGAGCCTGCGAAGAGCGTTTTGACCGACGTTGCCGAGGAATCTGACTCCCCTGAGCCCCAGCTCCTCTGCCAGACCCCTGAGCATCTGCATCTCCTCGCCGTCCCCCACTATCAGGGTAAGGATGTCCGGGCGCTTTTTCTCGTATGAACTCACCGCCCGGAGCAATATGTCCACCCCTTTGGCGTAAGTCAGCTTCCCCGCGAAGATCACTATCTTTTTCCCCATATAGTCTTCTTCCGGAAGGCCGTACGGGGAAAGCACCCCCTGCCTTCCTGCCTCTTCGGGGAAGAACACTCCCGGGTCGTAACCGTTCCTCATAAAGACGATCTTATCCCGCGCTTCCGGGAAATGGCGCCGCACCAGGTCGACGTTGTCCCGGGATATCGCTATCACAGCTTCCGACGCGTCTATCGCGGCTCTGGCAAAGCTGCCGAGCTCCGGCCACCTCTCGTAGCCCATCAGGTCCGTACCGTGCACTGTCAGGACCAGGGGGATACCGAGGCCTGCGGCGAGAGACGAAAGGATCCAGACGTGCTGCCCGTGGATGACGTCCGGCCGGAAACAGCTTACGGCTCTTTTGATCGCGGACCTGAAGGCTTCTATGTACTCCCCGAGCTCTACGGGATCCATGTCTCCGAAGCTGAAAGTGCTCCTCGGGTGCGTCGTGAAGCACGGAAAATTGAAGGGTAAAGCGCCTGCCGGCGCTTCCCGCCCGTCCTCCGGAGTGAAATACACCGGGAAGAACTCTATCCCCAGCACCCTCTCAAAGTCCTCCGCGTTCTCCGGAAGGACTACGGCGACTTCGTGACCTCGCGTCACGAGGCTGACCGCGAGGTTTTTGGTATATGTCCCGCTGCCGGATCCGGCAAGGGGAAAGTGGTTTATCAAAAGTATCTTCATCTTTCCGCTCTTTCCTGTCTGATCGTCGTGAAGTCGGGGAAGCGGTCCCCTTTTTTGTATATGATATCGCGGGGGCTTAGTCAAGCTTTTATACCGGCGCGGTAATTGTTTTAAGGCGGCAAGAGTGCTAAAATCTATTTGTTCGGGAGGGCGAAACGATGAAATGTCCAAACTGCGGAGCGGAGATCGGTTCTAGCAAAGTGTGTGATTACTGCGGCAGCCGCATACCCTATGACATGCAGCTCGAGCAGGAGAAGCTCAACAAAAAAGGCTGCCCCAAATGCGGCAGCACCAACGTCCGCTTCACAAGAGAGCACCGCGGCGAGATCCGCGACGAAAACTCAAGCCAGGTCATATATGAGACGGTCGGCATCTGCAACGACTGCGGCTTTACGTGGGTCCCCGACGTGGACGATTCCGCCAGGCCGCCCAAAAGGCGCACGTGGCTATGGGTCCTCGGCTGGATATTCATCTTCCCCGTTCCGCTCACCGTCATCCTTCTCCGAAAGAAGGACATGAGCCCCGCCTCAGATACGCCCTGCTCGCTGCCGCCTGGATAGTCTACGCCATCATTTTGTTCGCCTCCGGAAAGCCCGGCCA
>JAFWFF010000086.1 GCA_017515765.1 Bacillota bacterium
CGGGGTATACGTTTTCGCCGCTTCTCAGAACGATCACGTTTTTCTTGCGGCCGCGGATTATGATGTTTCCTTTTGGATCCAGGCTCGCGAGGTCGCCGGTGTGGAGCCATCCGTCACGCATGATCTCTTCCGTCGCTTCTTCGTTCTCGTAATAGCCCAGCATCACGTTCGGCCCGCGGGCTATGAGTTCCCCGATCCCCTCCTCATTCGGATCCTCTATCATCAAAGTGACTCCCGGGATAGAATGTCCTATGGTCCCCGGGCAGGGATGCTCAGGGCTCTCCACCGCCAGGACCGGCGAGCTCTCGGTCATGCCGTAGCCCTGGATGATCTTGAATCCGAGGTCCACGAAGCCTCTCGCGACGTCCGCGTCAAGCGGAGACGCTCCGCTGATCACGTATCTGATCCCGCCTCCGAGCTTGTCGAGGATCTCTTTGAAAAGCCTTCTCCGGACGTCTATTCCAAACCTGAGGAGGAAGCGGGAGATCCGGACGCCCCGTTTGAACGTCGCCATCTTCCCCTGCTTCTCAACCTCAGTCATTATCTTCTTGTACATCGACTCGATGATGAGAGGCACGCAGACGAAGAAGCTGACCTTGTACTCGACGAGGTTCTTCTGGATATATTTCAGGCCGTCGCAGTAGACCGTGGTCATGCCGGAATAGAGCATCATGCTGAGGCCGGTCGATCCGAAAGTGTGGTGATAAGGCAGGAACGCCATGTTGACGTCGGTGCTCCTTAAGTCCTCGGGAGCCACCGTCGCCCAGATATCGAACGTGATGTTGTAGTGCGAGAGCACGACGATCTTGGCCAGCCCGGACGTCCCGGACGTGAAGATCAAAAATGCCGGCGCGTCTTTATCGATGGGAAGGCTGCGGTAAGCCTCAACGGCCTCCTTGGGAAGATGCCTTCCTCTCACCATGAGCTCCGGTATATCGATATAGCCGTCGAGCGTGTCCATGCAGATATACTTAAGGCCGCCGAACTCAGGCTTCGTCTTGAGCTCCTCGACCAGGCCCTTCTGATCCTTGTCGAAGAGAAGGAAGTCGGCCTTCGCCTTAAGGAGGGACATCTCGAGTTCATCGTAAGGCAGGCCCTTATCCAGCTGGATAACTATCCCGAGTCCCAGGCACTGCGCGTAGTATCCGAGGGCCCATTCATATCGGTTTTTACCGATGATGGCGAGACGTTTCCCTTTGGTGCCGAGCTCCGTAAACGCGGCTCCGAGGATGTCGATCTCCCGGCGGAGTTCGGTGAAGCTTACGTTCCGGTATTCCGCGGGCGTGCTTTTGGTCTCGCGTTTAGTCTTGATGATGAAGGCTGCCTTCTCGCCGTATTTCTCCGCGCTGCCGTCCAGAAGGGCGCGCAGGTCGTCGTATACGGGCAGATCGTGGATCACCCTCAGCTGAGGTACAGGAATTCTGACTGTTGCGTTTTCTTTGATGCTTTCCATAGTCTCCGCTGCAGCGGCAAGGCTGCTTCTATTTACCCAGATCAATATGTTTCGACTTTACCGTCTTCCCTTATTATTATGAGCGTGTAGCCCGGTTTTCTCTTTATCAGCTCGGCCGCCTTCAGTTCGCCTGCCAGCATCGCGATGGTCGCCAGCGCGTCGCAGTCAGCGGACTTTCCCTCCGGCCCGATCACCGTCGCAGAGAGAAGCCCCCTGTCGGCGGGGTATCCGGTCCTTCCGTCCAGAATGTGATGGTAGCGCGTCCCGTCCACCTCGAAATACCTTTCATAGACGCCGGAGGTAACAATGCTCGCGTTCGCGGCCTCCACGGTCTCCGCCATCTCGCCGTCCCCGGAGAAGGGCTTTTTGATGCCGACGGTGAACTCGCTGTCCGTTCCGTTCTTATGCCCGAGGATCGCGATATTTCCGCCGAGATCCACCACCGCTCCGGTAACTCCGCTGTCTGCCAGATAGGCTGTCATGGCGTCGGCGATGAAGCCCTTAGCCATCCCGCCGAGATCTATATACGGATAGACAGGCTCTCCGTTCTCGTCCTCCACGGGCCTCAGCGCCACCGTGTTGTCTTTTTAACAACATTGTGATAGTCCACGGTCGCCGCTGCAGCCTCGAGCTCCGCGGGATCCGGGAGGACGGGCTCTTCGGTCTCATGGAAGTCCCAGAGGTCCGTCACCCTGCCTATCGTAATATCAAAGAAGCCGCCGGAGAATCTGCAGTACTGAAGGGCTTTGTTCAGGGCCTCGACAGTGACCGGGCTGCATTCCACGGTCCGTCCCTCGCTGTGGTTTATGTTCCATATGTCGCTCCCCTCGCGGGTACGGCTGAGAAGGCCCTCGTATTCCGAGCAAAGCTCATACGCGCCTTCTATCGCAGCGTTTGCGGCCTCTTCGCTGAACGTGCCCTCCTCCATGGCGTAAACGGTTACGACACAGTAGGTGTCGAGATAGAAACCGTCTTTGCTCACGCGCGGTCCCTCGTCAGCCTTTCCCGAGCAGGCCGTCTGTGTTATAATCAGAAC
>JAFWFF010000087.1 GCA_017515765.1 Bacillota bacterium
CAGGTCGTCGCCCTGCCTCTGGGCGGAAGACTCTTTGATCAGGTGCCGCCTGTTGCTGGTGGCGTAGATCAGGATATTGCTCCCGGTACCGCTCACATTGCCTTCAAGGATCCCTTTAAGGGAATAGAAGTCCGAGTCGTTTTCCTCAAACGTAAGGTCATCGATGAAGAAGATGAACTTGAGCGGGTTGGAGGAGAGGTATTCGGCGAGCTCGGGTATCTCGGCGACCTGGTCCTTGCTGAACTCCACCAGCCTCACGCCTTTGTCAAAGAACGCAGCCGCGCACGCCTTGACGGTGGATGATTTGCCTGTACCTGCGTCACCGTAGAGCAGAACGTTGGAAGCGCGTTCACCGTTTGCGAGAGCTTCCGTGTTCTTCAGGACGAGCCCGCGCTCCGCCTCATAGCCGTAGAGCTGTGAGAGAGTCTGATACTCCGCCTTCTTTACGGGTATGAGCGCGCCGCCGCGGACCTTGAACATCATGGTGTTCCTGAAGATCCCGTAACCGTTGGTCTTCAGCCCCGCCAGAAGATCGAGATAGTCTTTTTTGATGTCGACGGGGGAGTTGTCCCAGCCGGGGAGGCTGAATCCGCAGTCTATCATGTCGGCAATATCATCGGATCTGAGTTCTGCGAGCTGCTGGAGAGTGTCGATCTCTGACTCGAGGCAGTCGGCCATGCCTGTAGCGCTGCCCCTGGATCCGTCGGAGGAGAAGATGTTGACAAAGAATGAGTCTTTGTTCAGCACGTAATCCCTCACGAACCCCGCAAGATCGCCTCCTGCGGCGTATATCGACCTGCAGAGGGCACCGTAAGCGCTGACCTCAGAAGAAAGGATCATCTGGCCGGACGATGTATCGATATATGGCTCCATGCTCTGCGCTTCGATCAGATCCAGAAGATCCCTTACCGGTTCCTCTTCAAGGATATCCCGGAAGATCGAGAGCGACAGCAGCCTGAGCCTGAGTGTCTGCAGTTCGGATGCAGTCATGGCTGCTTCTATTCAACCGGCTCGGTCCAGCCCATGAAGTCATCCAGCTTTCCGGTCTGGATGCCGTAGATGGTGTCGTACATCTCCTTGGCTACAGGGCCGATCTCGTTGTTGTTGATGATCATGTTGTCGCCCTTGTAGAGCAGTTCGCCGACGGGGGATACGATGGCGGCTGTTCCGGCAGCGAACATCTCCTTCAGCTCACCCTTCTTATAGGCTTCCTCAAGCTCGTCGATGGAGATCTGACGCTCTTTGATATTGTAGCCTTTCTTCTTGCAGAGGGCGATGATGGAGTCCCTGGTGATGCCGGGGAGGATGGAGCCGTTCAGCTCGCTGGTGCAGATCTCGTCGCCGATGACGAAGAAGGCGTTTGCCGCGCCGATCTCCTCGATGTATTTCTGATGGATGCCGTCCAGCCAGAGGATCTGCTCATAGCCTTTCTCGTGGGCTATCTCCTGGGCCTTGAGGCTTCCGCCGTAGTTTCCTGCGCACTTGGCTTCTCCGGTACCGCCCTTGACCGCTCTTACGTATACGTCTTCAACATACATCTTGGTGGGAGCGAGGCCGTTCACGAAGTAGGGGCCTACCGGCGAAAGGATGATCATGAACTTGTACTGCGTGGAGCGCCTTACGCCGAGGAAGGGCTCGGTCGCGAAGATGAAGGGCCTGATGTAGAGAGCTGTTCCTTCGCCTTCGGGGATCCAGTCCTGGTCGACCTTGACGAGGGCTTTGATCGCGTCAACAAAGAGGTCTTCGTCGATCGGCGGGATGCAGAGCCTGTCGTTGGTCCTGTTGGTGCGTTTGGCGTTCATATAGGGGCGGAAGAGCTGGACTCTTCCGGAAGCGGTCTTGTAAGCCTTGAGTCCCTCGAACATCTCCTGGCCGTAGTGGAGGCAGCAGGCAGCCGGATCCAGAGCGATGGGGCCGTAGGGGACGATCTTTCCGTCATGCCAGCCCTGACCGTCGTCATAGTCCATCATGAACATGTGGTCGGTGAAGACTGTACCGAAGCGGAGACCTTTGGAAGAAGGCTTGACGCCTGGGTTCGGGTTTAATGTGACCGGGAATTCGTGTTTCATTTCTTTACCTCTTTTCATTGTTGATGCCTGCGCAAAAAACAAATGGCTTTTTGTGAATCCATACCAAATATCTTACTCTTGCGGGCTGTGAATGTCAACAATCCAAACCCTGTAAAAATGCCTCTTAATCAATATATTTAGTTACTATATATCTTGTTATACAGGCTATTTTGCGTTATTATATTATACGTATAGCCATGTCGTTTTTTACAAAAGCGGCGCCCGGACATACGATAAACGAACATTGAAAGGATAAGCTTATCATGGAACAGAACCTTGCCAAGAATTATGACCCGAAGGATTTCGAGGAAAGGATATACAAGACCTGGGAGGAGACCGGCTCTTTCATAGCAGAGCGCGACCGGGACAAGAAACCGTATACCATCGTAATGCCGCCTCCCAACATCACGGGGCAGCTCCATATGGGGCACGCTCTTGACCATACGCTCCAGGACGTTTTGATCAGGTATAAGAGAATGCACGGTTTCTCGGCCCTCTGGCTTCCGGGTTCCGACCACGCCAGCATCGCGACAGAGATGAAGGTAGTTGAGAAGCTCCGCAAGGAGGAGGGACTGACCAAAGAAGACCTCGGACGCGAGGAGTTCCTTAAGCGCGCATGGGCATGGAAGAAGGAGTACGGCGGACGCATAACGAAGCAGTGCCGCAAGCTCGGCGACTCCTGCGACTGGAGCAGGGAGCGCTTCACCATGGACGAGGGCTGCAACAAGGCTGTAAGGCATTTCTTCGTCCAGCTTTACAAGAAGGGCCTCATCTACCGCGGCAACAGGCTGATCAACTGGTGTCCGGACTGCGGGACCTCTCTTTCCGACGCCGAAGTCGAGCATCGCGATATCGAGGGACTCTACTGGTACTTCAGATATCCCGCCGCAGAGGAAGGCGGGAAGGACATGGTTGTAGCGACCTCCAGGCCCGAGACCATGTTCGGCGATACCGCCATCGCGGTAAATCCCGAAGACGAGAGATATAAGGACATGGTCGGCACGAAGGTCATCCTGCCTCTGGTAGGCCGCGAGATCCCGATCATCGCGGACCCGTATCCGGATCCCGAGAAGGGTACCGGCGCGGTGAAGATCACTCCTGCCCACGACCCGAACGACTTCGAGGTCGGACAGCGTGCCGGGCTTGAGATCCTCTGCTGCATGAACGACGACGCGACCATGAACGAGCTCGCGGGCAAATACGCAGGCATGGACCGCTACGAGTGCAGGAAAGCCTGGGTAAAAGAACTCGAGGACGCGGGCTATCTCGTGAAGACAGAGAAGGTGACCATCCCCGTCGGCGAATGCTACAGATGCCACAACGCGATCGAACCGATGCTCTCTGACCAGTGGTTCGTAGCGATGGAGGAACTCGCGAAGCCCGCTATCGAGGCTGCGAAGAGCGGCGAGCTCAGCTTTGTTCCGGACAGGTTCGAGAAGATCTATCTTAAATGGCTGAACGAGATCAGGGACTGGTGCATCTCCAGACAGCTCTGGTGGGGACACAGGATCCCGGCATGGTACTGTCAGGACTGCGGAGCGATCACCGTCGCGGAAGAGACTCCCTGCGCCTGCGAGAAGTGCGGATCGGCGAACATCAAACAGGATGAGGACGTACTTGACACATGGTTCAGCTCCGCTCTCTGGCCCTTCAGCACGATGGGCTGGCCCGAGGAGACCGAGGACTTTAAGTACTTCTATCCGACCGACGTGCTCGTGACCGGATACGACATCATATTCTTCTGGGTCGTAAGGATGGTGTTCAGCGCCTGTGAGACCACAGGCAAGTCGCCTTTCCACCACGTCTACGTCCACGGGCTCGTCCGCGACGCCCTCGGCCGCAAGATGAGCAAATCTCTCGGCAACGGCGTCGATCCTCTCGAGATCATAGACAAATACGGCGCGGACGCTCTCCGGTTCATGCTCTCCACGGGCATCACCCCCGGCAACGACATGAGGTTCACAGAGGACAGGATCGAATCCGCAAGGAACTTTGCCAACAAGCTCTGGAACGCTTCCAGGTTCGTGATAATGAATCTGGTGAACGAAGACGGAAGCCTCAAGCCCATAGCCCCGGGATCCGTGACCGAGCTTGCGGGACGCCTTAGCGACGAGGACAAGTGGATGATGTCCCGCGTGAAAGAGGCCCAGGCTTACGCCGAAAAGGCCATGGACAAATATGAACTCGCCATGGCAGGCCAGCGTGTATACGACCTCATCTGGAGCGAGTTCTGCGACTGGTACATCGAGATGGTGAAGAAGAGGCTCCAGGGGACAGGCGATGACGTTGCGGTCTGCAGGAGAGTCCTTCTCACCGCGCTCAAGGATATGCTGAAGATGCTCCACCCGTTCATGCCCTTCATCACAGAGGAGATCTGGGGCAAGCTGCCCGAGTCGGACGGCCTTTTGATCGGCGCACAGTGGCCCTGCTACGACGAGCTGCCTGACTTTGAGGAGGAAGCCGCGAGAGTCGAGACCGCGATGGAGATCATCAAAGCTATCCGCGTCATCAGGACAGACGCCGGAGCTGCCCCCGGGAAGAAGCTCAACGCGATGATAGTCTCCGGTGACGACGAGGCTGCGAGGATACGCCTCGCGGAGCGCTTCATAACAGAGATCGGAGGCATAACCCACATCGAATACATGGCGGACAAGTCCGGAGTGCCGGAGGACGCAATGGGACAGGTCATCACCGGTGCGGAGGTGTTCGTACCGCTTGCCGAACTCGTTGACATCGCTGCGGAGATCGAACGCCTGACCAAAGAAAAAGCCCGCCTTGAGGGCGAAGTCAAGAGAGCTTCCGGCAAGCTCGCCAACGAGGGCTTCGTGAGCAAAGCTCCCGCGAGGCTCATCGAGGAAGAGCGCGCCAAGCTCGCGGATTACACAGAGAAGCTCGGCAAGGTGACCGAACGTCTCGCGGCGATGCAGGGGAAATAGGAAGTGAAAAAGACCAGGAAAGTCATTCTGTTCTACAATCCCAATTCGGGGAACGGGATGTTCAAAAACAATCTCGACGACATAATCGCGAGATTCCAGGAAGCGGACCTTATGGTAGTCCCGCTCAGGGCTAGCGGCGACCGCATCTTTGATTACCTCGCCGAACTGGATAAGGACACCTATCAGGAAGAGTACGCCGGGATCATCGCCGCCGGAGGGGACGGGACGCTTAACGTCTGCGTCAACGCGATGGTGGAGAACGGCATAGACCTTCCTCTTGCCGTATTCCCGGCCGGCACCGCCAACGACTTCGCGTCGTATTTCGAGATCCCGACCAACCTGGACGGAATGATAGAGATCGCTCTTTCCGGAAATACGACCAAAGCCGACGTCGGAGTGGTAAACGGCCACTATTTCATAAACGTTGCGGCGATAGGACAGGTAGTGGACGTCAGCCAGAAGACCGATCCCACGCTTAAGAACTCGATCGGGATCCTGGCGTATTATCTCAAGGGCCTTTCCGAGGTCCCGACACTCAAGCCTGTACCGGTCACCCTGACCACGCCGGAGAGGGTGTACCGCGAGAAGATGTACTTCATGGTCGTGATGAACGGGAGATCCGCAGGAGGATTCCGCAAGATCTCGCCGGATTCGGAGATAAACGACGGAATGCTCGACGTCCTGCTCTTCAGAAAGATACCGCCTCTGGAGATGCCCTCATTCTTCATGCGGGTGCTGCACGGCACTCATCCCGAGAGCAAATACGTCCTGCATTTCAAGACTTCCAAGCTGCTGCTGGAGTCGAAGGAAGACCTTCCCACAGATATCGACGGAGAACACGGGAAGAAGCTCCCTCTTGACTTCACCATGCTCCCCGGAAGACTCAGGGTAGCAACCAGGGAGATGAATATGGGCATTGGGAGCAAAGATCCGCAGAAGGAGCAGGAAGAATGATCTTTACCGAGACAGACGAATACGAAAGGCTGGTGCGCTTCTTTGTCGAAAACGGGCTTGAGTTCGACGGTGACGAAGAGGTGGATACCGATATAGTGAAGTGCTATAAGGTGACTTCGGATAACGATGAACTGCTGGCGGCCTGCGTTCTCGCAAAGCGCGAAGGCAGATTCATAATCGACGGCATAGCGGTCTCCGAAGATCTCCGAAGGAGCGGCACGGGCAGGATGATGCTTGAACAGCTCGAAAAAGACGTTCTTTCACTGGGCGGAGACTCCATATATCTGGTCGCCAGAGCGCCCGGATTCTTCAGGAAAAACGGATTCGAGGCGATAGACCCGGAGAATGCTCCGAATTTCTTTGAATGCAAATACTGCCCGCAATACGGGACAAGCTGTCACCCTGAGGTGATGAAGATAACGCTCGGACCTTGCGCAGGAGGATCGAAATGAAGATAATACTCGACGGAATGGGCGGGGACAACGCCCCTCAGGCAGTTGTAAAAGGTGCTGTTGCCGCTCTGCGCGAAGCGGATGCGGAGATAGTGCTCGTCGGCAAGCAGGAAGTGCTTGAGAAAGCAGTCCGAAAAGCCGGGTACTCGGGGGACAGGATCACGGTCGTTAATGCCGATACCGTGATCACCAACGACGAGGCTCCGGTAAGAGCCGTAAGGCAGAAAAAGGACTCTTCGATAGTCGTAGGACTTGAAATGGTAAAGTCCGGCGAAGGAGACGTATTCATCTCCGCCGGAAGCACCGGAGCGCTCCTGGCAGGAGGATTCTTCATCCTGGGCAGGATCCAGGGAATAGACAGGCCAACCCTCGCGACGATATACCCGGTCATGGGAAGGCAGCCCAGCCTTCTTACAGACGCTGGTGCGAACGCTGAGTGCAAGCCAAACAACCTGCTTGAATTCGCGACCATGGGATCCATCTATATGGAGAAGGTGATGGGAAGGCCGAACCCGACTGTCGGACTCGTGAACAACGGAGCAGAAGAGAACAAAGGCACCGCCCTCACCAAAGCCGCTTTCGAGCTGCTCTCCAAGAGCAAACTGAACTTCATCGGAAACGTCGAAGCGAGATATCTGCCAGACGGAGCCTGTGACGTCATAGTCACCGACGGGTTCACCGGCAACGCGATACTCAAGACCACCGAAGGCATGGGCCTCATCGTTCTCAGAGAACTTAAGAAGCATTTCACAGTGAACGCGAAGACGAAGATGGCTGCTTTGATGCTGAAGAGCCAGCTTAAGGAACTCAAAGAGGAGTTCAACTATACGGAATACGGCGGGGCCCCGATCCTCGGACTGAAGGGCGGACTGATCAAAATGCACGGTTCATCCGATGAAAACGCTGTAAAACAGACCATCCTGAAGGCGATCCCCTTCGCTGAAGGAAATGTAGTTGACATAATCCAGAATTCCGTCTACGAGATAGAAGAGATCCTGACAAGTGAGTAATCTGGACATACTGCAGGACAGAATAGAATACCGGTTCTCCGATCCCGACAAACTCACCGAAGCCCTGACTCACAGTTCCGCGGCAGTTCAGCGCGGAGGCAGGAGATTCGACAACGAAAGGCTGGAATATCTCGGAGACGCGTTTCTGGACGCCTTTGTCGGTCTTATGCTTATCAGGAGGCTTCCTAAGGCTCCTGAAGGGGACCTTACGCGTTTAAGGGCACAGATCGTCTGTGAGAAGAACCTTGCGGCGGTAAGCCGCC
>JAFWFF010000088.1 GCA_017515765.1 Bacillota bacterium
ACGGTATGTCAAGGCTCGAGGTCATAACGTACCACATGCTGGCGCTTGGATTCATCTCCTCGTCTTTCAGGGCGTCGGGGAACGCGTTCTCGCCAAAACGCAGGAGAGAGATATTCAACACCGGAGTGACAACCGTGTCCTCCTATCTTCTCCAGGGCATCCTCGGGCTCGCGATAACTTTGATCGCCGCCGCGACATTCATGAAGAAACTCTTCCCGGCAGCCGGGATCCTGCTGCCTTTCGGCTACGGCCAGGGCACCGGGCAGGCTCTCAACTACGGAAGCATCTATGAGAGCACCTACGGATTCACGGGCGGAAGGAGCTTCGGCCTTACCATCGCCGCGTTCGGCTTCCTCAGCGCGAGCATAGGCGGGATAATCTATCTCTACGTGCTCAGGAAAGGCGGCCATAAGCCTTCCTCGGAGGAATTCGCGGAGATATTCCAGCCCCACGAGATCCAGAAGGCTGAAGAGATACCAATGAACGGGGCGATAGACAAGCTCACGGTCCAGCTGGGGCTAGTCCTCGGAGCGTACCTGCTCGACTATCTGATCATGCTCGGCCTGGGCTATTTACTCCCCGGAATGCGCGCAGTGATCTACGGATTCAACTTCCTCTTCGGAGTGGTCGCCGCAGTCGTGATCAAAGCGGTCCTGAACCGCCTCCAGAAGGGCAGGGTGATCAAGAGGCAGTATACAAACGACTTCCTTATGACCAGGATCAGCAACAGCTGCTTTGACCTCATGATAGTTGCGGGTATAGCCGCCATCAGGATAGAGCTCCTGAAAGACTACTGGGTGATCATGCTCATCCTCGGCATAGTCGGGCTCGCCGCCACATTTATCTACAACAAATTCGTGGCAAGAAAGCTCTTCCCCGAGTATGAGGCCGAACAGTTCCTGGTGATGTACGGAATGCTCACCGGGACCGCCAGCACCGGAATAATGCTGCTCAGGGAGGTCGACGGAAAGTTTGAGACTCCTGCGGCAGACAACCTGGTCTACCAGAACATACCCGCGATGATCTTCGGATTCCCGATGATGCTGCTCGCGACCCTCGCGCCAAAGCAGCCGATACTGACTTTGATCATCCTGATACTGTTCTTCGCTGTGATGAACGTGATCCTGTTCAGGCGCAGCATCTTCAAGAACGTCAAAGCCCGGAAAAAGGCCGTAAGCAAAGGTGAATGACATGAGGCTGGACAAATTCCTCAAAAACTCAAGACTGATCAAGCGCAGGACAGTAGCCAAGGAGGCATGTGTCGGCGGCCGGGTCTCGGTCAACGGCAAGCCCGCCAAGGCAGGCACCGAACTGAAAGAAGGAGACCTGATCGAGATCTCTTTCGGCCAGGGGTCGGTGCGCGCAAGGGTGCGCGAACTGATAGAGTCGCCCCGCAAGGAGCAGGCCCAGGACATGTACGAGATCATCAACGAGTGACCGCTTGAAGGTCAGGGGACGGACAGTTGTTCGACAGGATATTCATAGCCACATTTTCAAGAAACGCCGAGAAGACCGCGCTGGAATACGGCATGGGCATCGAGCTGAACGATCTCTGCATCTCATCCAACCTTGACGAGGACAAGTTCGGGACCGTCCTGGACAGGATGCGGAGACGGATAGACGCAGCGGGCCAAAGCGGAAGGAAGGTCATCATGCACGGGCCTTTCACCGAGCTCTCGCCTGCGTCCATAGACCATCTCGCAGTGGAAATGATGCTGAAAAGGTACAGGCAGACCCTGGTCTATTGCGAAAGGCTGGGGATAAAGGACCTGGTGCTCCACGACGGATACCTGCCTCTGATATATCACAAGGACTGGCATAAGAAGAGATCCGTCGCTTTCTGGAAGAGCTTTGCCGAAGAACTGCCGGAGGGCATGACCGTATACGTCGAGAATGTCTTTGATGATGAACCGTTCCTCCTGACGGAGATCATTGGCGCCGTGGGCAGGGACAGCATGAAGATATGCCTGGACGTGGGACACGCCAACGCGATGAGGGGAGACGGCCCGGAAGTCGTTGAATGGATAAAGGTTATGGCGCCTTTGATCGGGCATTTCCATCTGCACAACAACGACGGGACCGCAGACCTTCACAACGATATCGACTGCGGCACGATGGACATTCGTTCGGTGCTTGAGGCACTAAACGGGTCCTGCAGCCCGGACGTTACTCTCACCGTGGAGAGCAGGGAAAGCGTACCGAGCGCGCGCTTCCTTCGGGAATACTGCAGCGGCGGACAAAGATTTTCAGAAAAGAGCAAAAACTGAAAGCGCTGAAGGCTCCTATCTGTTATAATAATATGAGCGGCTGCTCCGGGTGTTTTGACGGCGGCCGCGGATGGAGGCATGATGAACGAGAAGTTAAGATTATTGCAGCAGGAAGTGTCAAAGACAGTCATCGGCAACGAGACTGCTGTAAGCGGCATTTTCACAGCGCTGCTCGCGGGAGGGCATGTGCTCCTGGAATCCGCCCCCGGATCCGGGAAGACGAGCCTTGCGGTAACGGCAGCCAAGGCTATGGGGCTCGAGAGCAACAGGCTCAACCTGAGCCCGGACACTCAGGACTCCGACATACTGGGGAACGTGGTCTTGGATAAGGAAAGCGGCAAGATCAGATACCGCAAGGGAGCGATCTATACAAACATCTTCATCGCGGAGTACTTTGACGAAGCCCCCGGAAGCGCTGCCTCAATAATCACCGACATAATGGATGACGGGAAGCTCAATGTAGGCGGAAAACCGATCCCGCTTCCCAGTCCTTTCGCTGTGATCGCTACAGTTGAAAGGGAATCCCCGTTCACGGAACCTCTTGCCCTTGAAGAAAGGGACAGATTCATGATAAGGCTTCCGCTCGCATATCTGAACGGAAGAGAGACGGTCACCCTGATCAAAAGGAATACCGGAGCAGTAACGATTCCTGAAGACATGACATCAGGCCCCGTTATGGGCCCTCAGGATATTATTGAGATGCGCGAGGCCGTACGTGAAGTGGCGCTGCCTGATGAGACGCTTCAGTATATCAGCGATATAGCCAAGGCTTCCGAAGCGCATCACGCGGTAAAGCAGGGCATAACCCACAGAGGGACCGTGGATATCGCCGAGATGGCGAGAGCCAGGGCTTATATAGCGGGCAAAACGACCGCTTCCGCGGAAGACGTCAGGGCGGTGCTCGGCATGACCATAGGCCACAGAATGGAGCTTTACCCCGAAGCCAAGGTCTTCGGAGAGAGTTATGAGACGGTTGTGGAGGACCTCATCAAAAAGGTGAGAGCCCCGAAGCCGGAGAAAAAGGGAGGAGATCGTGAGTAGCCGTACGGTAGTTTTCCTTCTTTCATGCCTGCTGACTGGCTTCTTCTACTTCAGGACCAGGAGCCAGATCGCTTTCATCATACTCCTGATCCTGGGCATATATCTGGTCCTCGCCCTGATCCAGATGCTGCTGTTCGGGCGGAAGCTCTCTTTCCGTCTGTTCCTGCCTGAGAAGGGCGCTCCCGGAACACCTGTGCCCGGAGAACTGCTTCTCCAGAACGATTCATGGCTCCCGGTATCCTGCGTAAGATGCGTACTGTATGCCGAGAACAACCCTGGCGACTGGGAAGCTGAGAAGAAGCGCGACTTCGCGCTTGTCACCAAAGGGCAGAAGAGCTGGCTGTTCGCCGTGGAGAACGGCGAGCCGGGTTCGGTCAGGGTCACGCTCGACCGTCTCGAGATCAGCGATCCTCTCGGGATAATAAAAAGAAACATCGACCTTTCCGACATCATGCTCGGGAAGAACAGGATAAAGTATCTCACGGTCGGCGGGAAGCAGGCCTCGAGAGGAAAGAGCTATCTCAAGATCGCGAACCGTTCGGGCGGCCCGTCCACCAGGAACAATACGAGCTTCTCGGGCGTGCTCGGGCGCATCGTGTCCTCTTTGCTCGTCGGGGTGACCACGTTCCTGATGCTCAACGAGATGCTTGACATGGGATGGACTCCCGCTGATGCTGTCGGAGCAAAATTCATGTCGATCGAGACTGCGTATATGGTCGGTATCGCTGCTGTATGCGCGCTCTTCGAGTTCCTGCACATCCACCTCGGGCTCCTTGTGTTCATAGTGCCTGAGATGATGGTATTGCTCTCGCTCACGCACGGAGAGCTTCATCCGCTTACTCTGGTGATGCATGTGGTCTCGCTTCTCGTGGCTTTCGCCGGCGCAAGATCCGAGTCCGTATCGGCAGCCGGATATATCAACGGCCTGATAATAACAGGCATCATGCTTTTGGTAGTTTTATAGTTCCGCAGAATGAAAGGGCCGAGAGACGCATCCGGCGCAAGCGCCTGAAAGCGTCTCTCACGGGAAACCGGTGGGAATCCGGTACAGTCTCCTCTGCTGTAACGCTGACGAAGAGATCGAAGCCATTGGCAGCGATGCCGAGAAGGGATCTCCGAGGGTGAAGCGAAGTCAGAAGACCGGGCCCTTTCAGTCCGTCGCTTTTCGGGCAGAGAAAAGGATCGGAAGCGCTTATACGGCGTTTGCTTTTGGTCTCCTTCCTTTGCCTGTGGGCAAAGGCTTTTGTTTTATAAAGGAGGGTTTTATGAGACTTGAATGGGTAAAGGACAGGGACAACGTGGCCTATGTGGACGCCAAGGACTTCTTTGACAACTTCTCCAAAGAAGCCGGCGTGCCGGACCTGAGGGAGCAGGTCGAAGCTTTCCTCGCGGCCCCGGTAAAAGAGGGGATCACGATCAAAGGCACCAAGCGCACCTCGCTCAGGGTGTTCATCCCGAACCTCTATTTCGGCGAAGAGATCGATATGGGAGAGAACCCCTGGATCTATCTGGGGGACTTCTATCCGGCATATTGCATATATAATATGTGACGCCGGACCGCGCTGCGGGACATGTCAAAAATAATCGCGGTTTTTCTTAAAAAAGATGAAAAAAGCGATTGACAAATGAAAAAGCAGTGTGGTATATTAGTAAAGCTGTCACCGCTGGTGGCAGGGCACCTAGTAAAAAGCATAGCATAGAAAAAGTCAAAATAAGACTATGAACTATCTGTAAAAGGAATAGTGAAGGTCAACGACAATTTCTTAATCAAACAATAGTTCTTGATACAAGAATAAAGCGAAAGCAAGCGTTTGAGTTAAGATCAAAATGATTTAAGCCCGGAAGGGTTTAGATACGAATCATTA
>JAFWFF010000089.1 GCA_017515765.1 Bacillota bacterium
CGGGTCGCTCGTGAGAGGCACAAAAACGTCTCCTCTTCCCTCAGCCTCCAGGAACTTCCTTGTCACCTCGTCAGACGGGAAGATGGAAGTCGTAGCGCCGAGCTCTGTTCCCATATTGGTTATGGTCGCGCGCTCCGGTACCGAAAGCTGCGCGATCCCCGGGCCTCCCCATTCGATTATCGAACCTACGCCACCCTTCACCGAAAGCAGGCGCAGTATCTCAAGGCTTATATCCTTTGCTGTGACGAAGGGCCCGAGCTTTCCGTCCAGGACCACTTTGATCATCTTAGGCATCGTGATGTGGTAAGCCCCGCCTCCCATCGCGACCGCGACGTCAAGGCCTCCGGCGCCCATGGCGAGCATCCCGATGCCTCCGCCCGTCGGAGTATGGCTGTCGGACCCGATCAAAGTCTTTCCGGGCACTCCGAATCTCTCCAGATGCACCTGGTGGCAGATTCCGTTTCCGGGCCTCGAAAAATACAATCCGTATCTCGCTGCCATCGACTGGATGAACCTGTGGTCGTCCGCGTTCTCAAAACCGGACTGAAGCGTGTTGTGGTCGATATACGCGACGGAAAGTTCCGTCCTTACCCTGTCGATCCCCATAGTCTCAAATTCAAGATACGCCATCGTCCCCGTGGCGTCCTGAGTGAGGGTCTGGTCGATCCTGAGCGCGACGTCGGATCCTGCTTCCGGTATGCCCTCGGGCGTCAGGCACGGCATCCCGCCGTCGTTTACCATATGTGCTTTGATTATCTTCTGAGCTATGGTGAGTCCCATCACATGCCTCCCATGATGCTGTCGTACGCGTTTTCGATGTGCGCCTTCATGAGGTCTTCCACCGATTTTTTGTCCCCGCTCTTCATGGCCTCGAATATCGCCCTGTGCTCGGCGACGGAAGCCATGATGCGGTCTTCGTTCTCTAGCGAGACGCGTCTGAATTTCATGAGTTTGTGGTGGCTGGCGGAGAGGATGCTCTGAAGGGTCGAGCTTCCCGATCCCGCGTAGATGAGGTCGTGGAACTCGGTATCCAGGTCTCTCACCTTCCGCGCGTCGCCTTTTCCCGAATAGTACTCCTGCTGGTCAAGGACCGCCTGGAGCGCCGAAAGCTCCGCCTCACCCATATTGGCAGCCGCTCTCACCGTAGCGATGACTTCGAGTTTCTTTTTGACCAGGAACATGTCCTCCACGTCATCTTTGCTGATCCCGAGGACCTCGCTGCCCTGAGGGGTGTCTTTGATCAGATTGTCGTAAGAGAGTCTGGAGAGCGCCTCTCTTATAGGCGTCCTGGATACTCCGAGCTCCGCGGCGAGCCTCTTCTCGCTGAGCACTTCGCCGACCGGGTAAACCCCGCTCAGAATGCCCTGCTCAAGCCTGTCATAGACCTGGTCCGCTAGCGATAAGGTCTTATACTCTATCATCTTTCTCCTCCTTTACCGCTCCCGGCGATAAGCTCCTCGTATTTACTTTCCATCTCTCCGGTAGACATCACGGTGTTCCTGCCCTCGGCGTATTTCTCATCCACCCAGTCCTTCATCGCGCGCACGACCGGGCTGTCCTTTCCTACCATGCTGTCGCCGCTGAAGCCGTAGTGCTCGTTGATCCAGTATGCGATGCCCGCGAGCCCGCTCGTCTTGCTCACCGATACTCCCGGGGCCCTGCCCAGAAGCTTCTTCGTATCAAAGATATTGTATATCTCCTCGTCCTTCATCAGCCCGTCTGCGTGGATGCCTGCGCGGGTCATATTGAAGAACTCGCCGACAAACGGCGTCATCGGAGGAACGCTGTATCCGATCTCGTCCCTGAAGTATCTGGCTATGTCGGTTATCGCTGTGGTGTCCATCCCGTCGAGGGAGCCTCTGAGCGAAGCGTACTCCATCACCATGGCTTCGAGCGGAACGTTCCCCGTCCTCTCCCCGATGCCGAGCAAAGAGCAGTTTACCGCCCCTGCGCCGTAAAGCCATGCAGTGCTCGCGTTCGCCACACCCTTGTAGAAATCGTTATGGCCGTGCCACTCGAGGCATTCGCTCGGCACTCCGGCATAGTGCTGAAGGCCGTAGATTATACCCGAAACGCTCCTCGGAAGGGCAGCGCCTGAATACGGTACTCCGTAACCCATGGTGTCGCATGCCCTGATCTTAACCGGGACGCCAGCCTCGTCGGAGAGCTCCATCAGTTCGTTCACGAAGGGGACCACGAATCCGTAGAAGTCCGCCCTCGTTATGTCCTCCAGGTGGCACCTCGGGATGACTCCGGCGTCAAATGCGTCGCGCACCGTCGCGAGATAGAAGTCCACAGCCTCGCGCCGGGTCTTCTTCATCTTCTTGAAGATGTGATAGTCGCTGCAGGAGACCAGGATGCCGGTCTCTTTGATGCCGAGGTCACGGACGAGTCTGAAATCATCTTCGCTCGCCCTGATCCACGCGGTTATCTCCGGGAATTTGAGGTCGAGCTCACGGCATTTGTCAAGGGCCCTCCTGTCCTTCTCTGTGTATACGAAGAACTCGGACTGGCGGATTATACCGTACGGGCCTCCGAGCCTCGAGATCAGCTTGAACGGATCCACTATCTGCTTTACCGAATACGGAGCCATCGACTGTTGCCCGTCGCGGAAAGTGGTGTCGGTGATCCAGATGTCCTCCGGCATGTTCATCGGGACGCGCCGCTGGTTGAAGACCACCTTCGGCACCTCCTCATAGTTGTATACGTCCCGGTAGAGATTGGGTTCCGGGATGTCCTGAAGCGAGTATTTGTATATCGCCTGTTCGAGCAGATTGGATTTCTTGGATAGTTCGAGCATCGTACGCGCCTCCTGTATTGGTATTCCGGTATTAATGTGCGTCGGCACACAGGCATTTCGGCATTTTGGTATGCCTGTATACAAGTATACGTTATGCGCTCCGGATGTCAATAGGTCTGCGATACTTTTTTACGTTAAATCGATAAATCTTGCTGTCTCCGGCGCTTCAGGGCAGCAAAAAAGAGGCCTTCAGGCCTCTTCCCCGCGCTTTGACGGCGCCGCCCCACTCCAGAGCAGCTGCCGCCTTCTTCATGAATTCCGGTATGTCTATCCTCTGAGGGCAAAACTCCGCGCAGCTCCCGCATGCCATGCAGTCCGACGCTTTTCCGCGCACCGATGAGACGCTCTCATACGCGGGCTTGATCTTCCAGTCCTCTCCCGGAGACCTGCTTATCTGGTTCAGCATGTCAAAATAGTCGGGAATCGCGATATTCATCGGGCAGTGCGGCTCACAGTATCTGCAGCCTGTGCACGGGACCGCCGTGCTGCCCGCGACCGCGTCATGGATCGAGAACAGCAGCTGTTCCTCCTCTTGCGTCAAAGGCTCAATATCAGCCATGTTCTCTTCGATCTGCGACACCGCGTTCATTCCGCTCAGCACAGTCTCTACCCCCGGCTGCGACATTGCGAACCTTAAGCCCCACATCGAAGGCGTCCAGTCCGGGTGCGCCGCTCTGAGCAGTTTCTCCGCGCTTTCGGGGAGCTGCGCCAGGCTTCCGCCGCGGAGCGGCTCCATTACGATAACTTTTTTGCCGTGCTTCACGCAGGTCTCATAGCAGAGACGCGCCTGGATCCCCGCGCTCTCCCAGTCGTGATAATTCAGCTGTATCTGGACCACGTCCACTTCCGGGTGTTCCGTCAGGATGCGGTCCAAAAGGTCCGCCCTGTCGTGGTAGGAGAAGCCGGTGCGGACCGCGTTCCCGGCCCTTTTCTGAGCCTCGATGAATCCGAACTGGTCCAGCCTTTCCGCTATGTCATAGTATTCCGCGTTCAGCGAGTGAAGCATCAGGACGTCAAAGTATTCGGTCCCGCAGCGCCTCCTCATCTCATCAAAATACTTCCCGGCATCCTGCTCTGTCTTGCAGTAGTACCCGGGAAGCTTGTCGCAGATCTCGACGCTGCTCCGCCCTTTCCTCTCAATGACACAGCGCTTTATCGCCTTTTCGCTGTCCCCGTCCAGGTATGTATAGCAGGTGTCGAAATACTTCCCGCCGAGACCGGTAAACCGGTCGGTCATCCTTTCGATATCCGCCCAGTCGAGATCGTTTCCGACGCGCGGGAATCTGAGAAAACCAAAGCCCAATTTGTTCATATCTCGATCTCCTGTCCCGGGTCCGGCCTAACGCTCAAAATGCTGATAATCCACAGGGCTGCCCCAGTTTCCTCCCCAGTCGAAACCGTAGCCCTCGAACGTTGACTGGCAGATGTCACCGTAATGTATCATATGCGGATCGCCTGAAGTGCGGTCCATATAGGGCAGATAGATGTCCGCCACGTCGACCGGGTAGCCGCCCGACACGTAGTAGAACGGATTGTGGAGCGGATTGACGTCGATGGCGCGTCCGAGTGCGTGGTTAGAAAGCCCCGTTCCTCCGGCAATCAGGCGGTAGCAGAACGCAGAAGTATTGTTGGCTCCGCAGGATGCCCAGTCGGACGATTCTCCGTCCCCTGCCCAGAATTCCTCTATCAGTTTCATCGACTCGATCTCATAGCCGTTGTCGTAAAGAGTCCTGAAGATCGCCGCGATGTCATCCGCGCAGTCTGCGTTCACTATCATCTCGCCGAGCCTTATCCCATGATCAAAATCATAGTGCAGCATCCTTATATAACTGAGATCCGAGAGCCCGATATTGGGATTGTCGACATAAGACCTGCCGTAGATGCGCTCGTAGACAGGGTCTCCGGCTGTGATCCCGTAGATCTGGAAATACTCGTCGGTCCGCGCTCCGATGTTTTCGGCTGTGAGCTTGCTGTCCGGGGCAAGCGAATACACCAGGTCCCTTAACTCCTCTTTGGTCAGCGGTCTGGTCATCTCGCCGAGCTCATCCTTCAGGAGATCGTTTTCTGCGCGGGTGTTCACCAGTTCGCCTTCCAGCGAACGGATCTTACCCTCCAGGCTGTCTATCTCGCCCGAAGCCGTGAGGCTCTCCTCTTTCAGGCGCGAGACCTCGTCCTTCAGGCCGTTCACGCGTCCGCCGAGGATGGCGACGGTGGCCGCAAGGATGACGGCGATAATGAGGATCAGTATTAAAGTGGTCAGAAACTTGTTCTTCTGCACGTGATTTCTCCTTAGAGATCGGTCCCGACGATGCCTTTGATCAAAGGCTCCTTCTCGGGCTCCTCATCCCCTATGACGAATGCCTTCTTGAATTCAGCTTCCCTGAGGGCAGAGCCGACCTTTTCCTCCGAATCGCCCATGAACACAGCCAGCACGTCGCCATTCGAGACCGTGTCGCCGGTCTTCTTCATGAGATAGACGCCCGCGGACGGGTCGATAGGGTCTTCTTTCTTCTGCCTTCCCGCGCCTATGTGCTGGGAGCAGATCCCGATGGTGAGCGGGTCGACCGACCGGATGTATCCGCTCTTTTCGGCGATGTATTCGGCTTTGAACTCTGCCTGCGGCA
>JAFWFF010000090.1 GCA_017515765.1 Bacillota bacterium
CGCGCTGATAAAAACCGCGAACCGCCTCCGGGGCTCCTACGCCCTGGGCGTGATATGCTCCGAGGAGCCCGGACAGATCTACGCGGTACGGGAGGCGAGCCCGCTCATACTCGGCATCGGTATGGACGAGAACTTTTTCGCCTCCGACGTTACCGCGCTCGTCAACAACACACGCAACGTGATCTACCTCGAGGACGGCGAGTTCGCCGAGATCGCGCCGGACTCCGTCCGCGTATTCGACTGCCTCGGGAAGACCGTCGACAAGAAGGTGACCCGGGTCCTCTGGGACGTCCGGGCGGCTGAGAAAGGCGGCTACGAGCACTTCATGCTGAAGGAGATCATGGAGCAGCCCGCCGCGGTCAAGGCCACCATAGCCCCCAGGATCAAAGACGGCAAAGCCGTTTTCGAGGAGCTCAGCCTCACACCCGAGGACCTGGCAGGCATACGAAAGATAATGATAACGGCCTGCGGCTCCGCATATTACGCGGGCTGCGCCGGAAAATATACGCTCGAGAAGCTCTGCGGGATCCCCGTCGAAGTCCAGCTCGCCAGCGAGCTGAGGTACAGCGATCCTTTGATCGACGAGAAGACCCTTTTGATCGTCATCTCGCAGTCCGGCGAGACGGCAGACACGATCGCAGCCCTGAAGGAATGCAAGTCCAGAGGCGCCCGCACTCTCGCGATAGTAAACGTTGTCGGAAGCTCGGTCGCGAAGCTCGCGGACGATACGGTCTACACCTGGGCGGGTCCGGAGATCGCAGTCGCCACCACCAAAGGCTATACGACCCAGGTAGCGGTCCTCTACCTCCTGGCCATCTGCTTCGCGCAGATGCTCGGACGGGTCCCCGAGGGTTCCCGCGACCTGATCAAAGCGGTCCAGTCCCTGCCCCGCCGCATCCAGCAGGCCATCGACATGAACCCCTCCATCCCCGGGCTCGCGAAGAAATACCACACCGCGAAGACGCTCTTCTTCATCGGCAGGAACACCGACTACGCGGCGGCCCTGGAGGGAGCGCTCAAGATGAAGGAGATATCCTATCTTCACGCCGAGGCCTACGCCGCAGGAGAGCTGAAACACGGGACGATTGCTTTGATCGAGGAACACCAGCCTGTAATCGCGCTCGCCTGCAACCCGGACATCATGGAGAAGACCCTGAGCAATATAGTCGAGGTCAAGTCCAGAGGCGCTGAAGTCCTGGCCCTCACCTTCCGCGACAACCAGAAGATCCTGTCCGTGGCTGACGATTTCCTGTTCATCCCCGACGTGGATCCTTTGTTCCCGGCGGTGGTCGAGATCGTGCCGCTCCAGCTCCTCGCCTACCACGTCGCGAAGGAAAACGGCTGTGATATCGATAAACCCAAGAACCTGGCAAAATCAGTTACCGTAGAATAGAAAGGCATACAAAATGACCGAAAAGATCCTGGTCCTCGACTTCGGAGGACAGTACAACCAGCTCATCGCGAGGCGCGTCCGTGACCTCGGAGTCTACGCGGAGATCAAGCCCTACAGCGGGATATCGCCCGAAGGGATAGCCGGCGAGGGCTATACAGGCATCATATTCACCGGCGGCCCGAACAGCGTCTACGACCTTTCCTCGCCGCATTATGACCCGGCGGTCCTCGGCCTCGGCATCCCTGTGCTCGGGATCTGCTACGGCGACCAGCTCATGGCATATATGGCAGGAGGCCGCGTTTCGTCCGCTGAGGATTCAAGCGAATACGGCAAGACTCTCCTCACCGTCGATACCGGAAGCGTCCTGTTCAGCGGCCTTCCCGATGAGAGCGTCTGCTGGATGAGCCATACCG
>JAFWFF010000091.1 GCA_017515765.1 Bacillota bacterium
AAGCAGTGCAAGCACATTTATCTCGAAGTGAACGACAAGATGCCGGTAGCGCTTTCCTCGAAGCCGATCCACATCTCTCAGGTCACCGCTCTCTGCGAATGCAGCTATGCGCTTCCGCAGGCGCCGAAAGTCGAGATCGATGATGTGACCAGAAGAATGGGTGAGATCGTAGCTGCCGAGGTACCCGACGGAGCGACCCTCCAGCTGGGCATCGGTGCCATCCCGGACGCCGTAGGCATGGCTCTTAAGGATCACAAGCACCTCGGAGTCCATACCGAACTGATCACCGACACGCTGATAGAGCTCGTTCTCTGTGGAGCCGCGGACAACTCGCTCAAACCCGAGAACACCGGCAAAACAGTCGCTACCATCGCTTTCGGCACACAGAAGAAACTCTATGATTACATAGACAACAACCCCGACATGCTGATGTTGCCGGTATACTATGTAAACGATCCGCTGGTCATGGCCAGACACCCGAACTTCATCTCTGTGAACTCAGCCCTTGAAGTGGACTTCTACGGACAGGTCTGCGCCGAGTCCATCGGACCGAGGCATCATTCCGGAGCCGGCGGACAACTCGAGTACTGCAGGGGCGCAGTGATGTCTCCGGGAGGCAAGAGCTTCATCACCCTGACATCCACGATCACGCTCCCGAACGGAGAAGTGATCAGCAGGATCAAACCTTTCCTGACCTACGGAGCGCAGGTCACGACAGGAAAGAATGACGTGGACTACGTCGTCACCGAGTACGGCGCGGCCAAGCTGAGACATAAAACGCTGTCCCAGAGGACCAGAGCTTTGATCGATATAGCCCATCCGGATTTCCGCGAAGAGCTTGAGAGAGAAGCGCGCAATATGAACATCCTTATCTGATATAGCCAACCCATAGAAAAGACCCTTTCCGGCGCCGGCTCTGCAATATTTAGAGCCTCCTCGCAGAATTGACGCCGGAGGGTCATTTTTTTTATTTAAAAATGTTGACTTTGACGGTAAACGTGGTACATTATAAATGACGATTAGCACTCCTTGAATATGAGTGCTAATAACTGGAGAAAGACATGGAACTTACAGAAAGAAAGCTTAAGATACTGCAGGCGATTATAAGCGACTATGTCAAGACCGCGGAGCCGGTGGGATCGCGCACTTTGTCCAGGAAGCTGGACATGAACGTGAGCCCCGCGACGATCAGGAACGAGATGAGCGACCTTGAGGAGATGGGTTATCTGACACACCCGCATACCTCGGCCGGCAGGGTCCCTTCCGATAAGGCTTACAGGCTCTACGTCAACCAGCTGATGGAGAAGCATGAGCTCTCCGTGGAGGATAAGAGGTCGATCGCGAACGAACTGCAGGCCGACATGAACGAGTTCGACAAGACCATTCAGCAGGCCGCGAGGATCCTCTCCAGGATCACCAATCTGACCTCCTTCGCGGTGACTCCGACAAGGAACGACGAGACGCTGAAATTCGTAAATCTCCTGCCTGTGGACGAGACCACGGTGGTGATGATGATAGTCTCGGAGAACGGGGATATCTCGAACACGGCGATCCGCCTGAAGACTCCCTGCAGCCCCGAGAACCTTCAGCTCCTGTCAAAGAGCATGACCTACTCATACAGGGGGAAGAAGCTCACGGATGTGCTGAAGAGCAATATCATAGAGAACTTCGAGAGCAACGCGGCGGCCATGGGGAATCTTGCGCAGGACATCATGCCTGACTTCCTGAAACAGCTGGAGGACATGCTGAACGTGCAGCTGTACATGGACGGCCTTACCAATATATTTGATCTCCCGGAATACGGGGACATCGACAGAGCCAGGAACTTCCTTACGATGCTCGACCAGAAGGAAGAGTTCCTGAGGACGGTGGTAGACAGAGGCGACGGCACGATAGTCACCATCGGCGACGAGAACATGGACGAGCAGATGTCCGATTACACCATGATAACCGCGACTTACAGCGTGGACGGCCGGACGGTCGGAAAGATCGGCGTGATAGGACCCAAGAGAATGAAATACGGGGAAGTCACTTCGGTAATGGAGTACCTCACCGAGAATCTCAACAACAGTTTTAAGCTAGAAGATGAACAGTTGAAACTAGAGGACGGCACGGCGGGACACGCCAAGCTGCAGCTGGAAGGCGGAGGAACAGGATCTGATGAGTAACGAAGAAAAGACCGTACAGGAAAACATGGAGCAGGAGACCGTGGAGATCCCCATCGAGGACGGAGCGGAAGAAGCGGAAGTAAAGGAAGAACAGCCCGCTGAAGAAGCGGAGGCGGCAGAAGAGACTGCGGAAGATCCTGCGGAGGAGCCCGCAGCGGAGACAGAAGCCGGGGCGGAGACAGCCGACGCCGGCGCGGACGCCATGACCGCGAAGTATATGCGGCTGATGGCTGACTTCCAGAACTTCAAGAAACGCACAGCCAGGGAAAAGCAGGACATATACGCTTACGGAAACGAGAAGCTCATCATCTCGATGCTCGAGGTGCTCGACAACTTTGACCGGGCGATCGACCAGGGTTCCACAGATACCAAGTTCGCCCAGGGCATGGACATGATCTACGAACAGTTCATGGGAGTGCTGAAGAAAGCGGGGCTCTCCGAGATAGAGGCTCTGGGGGCGGACTTTGATCCCAACTTCCACAGCGCCGTGATGATGGAGGACACTGACGAGTATGAAAGCGGCAAGGTCTCCGGCGTGGTGGCCAAGGGCTATACTCTGAACGATAAGGTAATAAGGCCTTCGATGGTGAAGGTTGCGAAATAACGATCAAATTTCAAAAAAAGATTATAAAGACAAGGAGATAAGACAATGGCAAAAGTAATAGGAATAGACCTCGGTACCACCAATAGCTGCGTAGCAGTACTTGAAGGCGGAGAGCCCATAGTAATACCCAACGCTGAAGGCGCAAGGACCACCCCGTCCGTAGTCGGATTCGCCAAGAACGGCGAGAGACTGGTCGGCGAGACCGCCAAGAGACAGGCGGTGACCAACCCCGAAAGAACGATCTCGTCCATCAAGAGACATATGGGTGAGGATTATACCATCGAGATCGACGGAAAGAGATACACCCCGCAGGACATCAGCGCGATGATCCTCTCCAAGCTGAGGGCAGACGCGGAATCCTATCTGGGCGAGAAGGTATCGGAAGTCGTCATCACCGTTCCTGCGTACTTCTCTGACGCTCAGAAGCAGGCGACCAAAGACGCCGGCAAGATCGCGGGACTCGACGTCCTCAGGATCATAAACGAGCCGACGGCAGCCTCCCTGGCCTACGGCCTTGAGAAGGAAGACGGAGAGCACAAGATCCTCGTATACGACCTGGGCGGCGGTACATTCGATGTATCCATCCTCCAGCTAGGCGACGGAGTATTCGAAGTGCTTTCCACCAACGGCGACACCCCCCTCGGCGGCGACGACTTTGATAACGTAGTCATGAACTATCTGGCCGACGAGTTCGCCAAGGAGAACGGCGTAGACCTGAGATCTGACAAGATGGCTCTCCAGAGACTGAAAGAGGCCTCCGAGAACGCCAAGAAGGAACTGTCCAGCAAGCAGACCGCGACGGTAAACCTCCCGTTCATCACCGTGACCGCGGATGGACCGCTCCACATGAACTACGACCTCACAAGGGCAAAATTCGAGCAGCTGACCGCGCACCTCGTAGAGAGAACCGTAGGCCCGATGCAGAAGGCTATCGCGGACGCAGGCATCACAACGGCAGACCTTGAGAAGATCATCCTGGTAGGCGGATCCACACGTATCCCGGCTGTTCAGGAAGCCGTTAAGAGAGTTACCGGCAAAGAGCCGTTCAAGGGCATCAACCCTGACGAGTGCGTGGCGGTAGGCGCCGCCATCCAGGCAGGCGTTCTGAAGGGCGAAGTAAACGACGTACTGCTTCTGGACGTCACACCGCTTTCGCTCTCCATCGAGACCCTCGGCGGCGTAGCCACCAAGCTCATCGAGAGAAATACCACGATCCCGACCAAGAAGAGCCAGATCTTCTCGACCGCGGTCGACAACCAGACCGCTGTGGACATCCACG
>JAFWFF010000092.1 GCA_017515765.1 Bacillota bacterium
ACGGAGGTTACCGATGGCAGCGAGAAAGCTCACCATTCTTCATTCCAACGATCTTCACGGGGATTTCTTTCCCAGGACCCTTGACGACATCAAAGCCGGCAAGACCGGCTATCCCGACAGCATGCCGAAAGGCTTTGTCCGCAAAGACGGAAAATATCCGGCGGATTTCGAGATCGGCGGCCTGTCCCGCCTCTCGGGCTACGTCAAAAAAGTCCGCGAGGAGAACGAGAACGTCATCTATCTCATTGCGGGCGACAATTTCCGCGGTTCGATCATAGACGAGGAATACCTCGGGCTTTCGACGATCGAGCTGGTAAACCTGCTGGGACCAGACGCGACCACGATCGGCAACCACGAGGTCGATTACGGAATAGCGCACCTGCTCTTCCTGGAGAAATGCGCCAGGTTCCCGATCATTAACGCCGACCTTTTCGTAACTCTTACGAACACCAGGCTGTTTACCCCTTACATAAACCTGGAAGTCAACGGCTCCAGGATACTCGTGATCGGCATCCTGACCGACGAAGTCATAGCTTCCACCAAACAGGAGAAGGTCATCGGGTCGTTCATCGATATCGAGCAGGCGGCCAAGGAAGTCGGCATCATCTGCGACAACTACCGTACAACCTCTACCGACCTGACCATCCTCCTCACCCACGTCGGGCTTGAGAAGGACAAAGAGCTCGCCTCCCTCCTCGACCCGGACTGGGGAGTCGACCTCATAATCGGCGGCCACTCCCACACATTCATGATGAAGCCCGAAGTGGTGAACGGGGTGCCTATCGTCCAGGCAGGCACCGGCAGCGGCCAGATCGGGCGCTTTGACATAGAGTACGAACAGGGCGCCAAAGGCATCTCCTCATACAAGTGGAACATGCTGCCCGTAAACTCGCTCACTGCGCCTACCGACCCGGTCATGGACGCTCTCATCGACGAATACCGCACCCAGACCGACGCGAAATACCGCAGGGTGGTCACCACCTTCAAGCGCGCCCTCACCCACCCCTCCCGCATCGAGGAGACCGAGCTGGGCAACCTCTACGCGGATCTCCTCCAGAACGATTCCAGCTTCGACGTGATGTTCATGGGTACCGGAGCGATCCGGAAGAAAGAGCTCGGGCCTGTCGTGGAATACCAGGACATGCTCGAGAACACGCCCTTTGACGACCCTCTCTGGATGGTGAAGGTCACGGGGAGCCAGCTTGAGCGCATGCTTCTCCACATCTTCCGCGACGAAGCGTGGGAAGGCCACACCGAGTTCTACAATTTCTCGCAGGGCTTCAGGGTCGTCTACAGCAAAAAAGAGAAAGCCATCAAAGAGCTTTCTCTCAACGGTGACCCGATACGCGGAGCGGACCAGCTCCTCATTGCGATGCAGGCCTATCATTTCAACAATTTCACGGATTTCATGGGCGTCCCGATCGAAGAAGTCGCCGAAAACATGCGTCCCCGTGTCATATCCTCTTCGGTGAACAGCATCGTCGAAGAATATTTCATGACCAACCACGGGCTGGATTCGCACGTTGAAGGGCGCATCACCATCCTGGACTAGGCTTCAGCCCTTTCCGTGCATCAGGAAACGCCTCGCCACCTCTAACGCTATGCGGCGCGGGAGCGGCATAAGAGCCGAGCCCGCGTTTTTCAGTTCTTTGATTATCTCTATGTGCTGCGGGCAGTGCTTCTCGCATCTACCGCATCCCACACACTGTGTGGTGACAGACTTCTCTTTCCTGAGGCCGACGCTCTGCATATACTCGCCGCGGCCGGAGCTTTTGCTCTCCGTGAACATTCGGTTGTAGCAGCGGAAGGCTCCCGGGATGTCGACCCCGTGCGGGCACGGCATGCAGTATCCGCAGCCGGTGCAAGGCACTTTGATGCTGCGGGCGATCTCTGCCTTGACGTCAGCGATCAAAGCCATCTCCTCCGCGCCTAGTTTTCCCTCAGCGGCGCGTTCGGCGATCCGGCAGTTGTCCTCCACCATCTCGAGCGAATTCATCCCGGAGAGGACCGTCATTATCCCTTCCTGATCGTAGAGCCAGCGGAAAGCGAGCTCCTGCGGGCTCAGGCCGCCGCCCCGTTCAGCTATGAGGTCCTTCGCCTTCTGAGGGAGCATAGTCACGAGCTTTCCTCCCCTGAGCGGCTCCATTATGACCACCGGGATCCCGCGCTCGCGGGCGGCTTCAAGCCCCGCCCTTCCGGCCTGCGTATGCTCGTCCACATAGTTGTACTGGATCTGGCAGAAATCCCAGTCGTATGCCTCGAGAATCTCTTTGAACGCCGCGGTGTTCCCGTGGAAGGAGAACCCTATCTGCCCGATCGCTCCGGAAGATTTCTTCTCCTCGATCCAGTCGCGGATACCGAGAGCGCAGAGGTTGTTCCACACCTTGACGTCCGTGAGCATGTGCATCAGGTAGAAGTCCACTTGATCCGTCCTTAAGCGCTTGAGCTCTTCTTTGAAGTATCTCTCTGCGGCGGACCTGTTTTTGATCAGGTACTGCGGGAGTTTGGTCGCGATGAATACCTTGTCCCTTGCGCCGTTGCGCTCCAGCACTTCGCCGAGGCAGTCTTCGCTTCCGGGATAGATGTACGCGGTATCAAAATAGTTGACCCCGCGCCCGATCGCGTCCATGATCTCCTTCTCCGCTTTGTTCACGTCGATCGATCCCGCCGACCTTTTGAATCTCATGCAGCCGAATCCGAGTCTAGACACCTTATGCCCGTATCTGTCTTCTGTGTAGTACATGCCTTGCCTCAGTCCTTCCCGGCTCATGAGAGCCAGATGTGCTCGACCAGGATCTTTATCCCTATCAGTATCAGTATTATCCCTCCGGCCAGCTCCGCCTTTGATCTGTATTTCGCGCCGAACGCGTTGCCGACCTTGAATCCCAGCGTGGAGATCACGAAAGTCGTGCACCCGATCAAAGCCGCCGCGCCCCAGATGTTGACGCGCAGCACAGCAAAGCTTATCCCGACCGCCAGCGCGTCTATGCTGGTCGCCACTGCCAGCGGTATCATTGCCCGGAAACTCATCTCCGGGTCGCGGTCAGCGTCTTCGTCGCGGGACTCCCTAATCATGTTTATCCCGATCAGAGCCAGGAGCCCGAAGGCGACCCAATGATCATAGTCGCGGATCAGTTCTTCAAAGCCGGTCCCGAGGAAGAACCCCGCCACAGGCATCAGCGCCTGGAACACACCGAAATATAATCCGGGGACGAGAGCCTTCTTCCAGCTCATCTCGTCGAAGGACAGCCCCTTGCATATCGAAACGGCGAAGGCGTCCATCGACAGTCCCACGCCTATAAGGAATACCTCTATTATCGACATCCTGCCCCTACTTCAGCCCGAGCGCCCCGGCTACCGCATCTTCCATCTCCGCGATATCTATAACGTCTTTATGGCGGATCTCCTTTGTCCTGAGATCCGCAAGGCCTGCGGGGACCGGGACCCCGGTCTTCTCCGACACCGCGTCGAGCCAGTTCAGCTCCTCGGCGCCCTCAGGCGACACTCCTATTCCCTTTCCGACGCTCACCGCAAACTTATACGGGCTGGCGGTCGAAGCTATAAGTGTCGGGGTCTCGTCACCCGTCTTCCTGCGGTAATCCTCATACACCCTGTACGCGACAGCCGTATGGGTATCGAGGAGATATCCGTATTTTCCATACACCTCGCCGATCACGTCCACGGTCTCGCCGGATCCGCAGAATCCTCCGTAGAAGCAGCTCATCCCGTTCCGGATCTTTTCGTTCACCTCATAAACGCCCTTCTGGTCGAGCGCTTTCATGAGGCGCGCGACTTCTTCCCCGTTCTCTCCGGACAGATGGTAGAGCAGCCTCTCCAGGTTGCTGCTCACGAGGATGTCCATCGAGGGGGAATTGGTCAGCCTGAACTCGCGCCAGGTATCGTACACTCCGGTATTTATGAAGTCCGTCAGGACTTTGTTCTCGTTGGAACAGCAGATGAAGGTTTTGATCGGAATGCCCATCTTACCCGCGTAGTACGCAGCGAGGATGTTCCCGAAATTGCCGGTGGGCACCGCAGCGTTCATGGGTTCGCCCGGTTTGAGCGCTCCTTCGGCGATCAGCCTTCCGTAGCCGTAGACATAGTAAGCGACCTGCGGGACCAGCCTTCCGATGTTTATGGAGTTCGCGGACGACAGCTTGACTCCCGCTTCCGCGAGCTTCTCGGCGAACTTATCGTCGTTGAATATCTTCTTGACTCCGGTCTGCGCGTCGTCAAAGTTCCCGCGGATGGCAAAAACATGCGCGTTCGCGCCTTCCTGCGTGACCATCTGGAGCTTCTGGACTTTGCTCACTCCGTCTACAGGGTAGAACACGATTATCTCTGTCCCCGGAACGTCCGCAAAGCCCGCGAGCGCGGCCTTACCGGTGTCTCCCGACGTCGCGGTCAGTATGCATATCTTCTTCTCTTCACCGGTCTTCCTGACCGCGGTGGTGAGAAGATACGGAAGGATCGAAAGAGCCATGTCCATAAAGGCGGAGGTCCTGCCGTGATAAAGCTCCAGAAGCCAGGGCTCTCCCGCGCGCACCACCGGGACTATCTCAGGCTTAGCGAACTTCTCGTCATACGCCTGATCCACGCAGTACCCGATCTCCTCCTGCGTATAATCATCAAAGAACGCTCCGATGATACCCTTGGCAACTGCCCGGTAATCCATTCCCGGAAGCTCCTCCAGCCTGAAAGGCAGCTCCGGAATCTCCGACGGGACAAAAAGTCCCTTATCGCTCGCGATCCCCTGAATAACGGCTTCCGCGGAAGACCCGAGCTCCTGTCCTCCCCTGGTACTGATATATCTGATCATTACAGTCCACTCTCCTGAAAACCCAAAAAAACTTCTTAAAAAACTGCTGGACAATGCTTTTCATCCAGTATATAATATTGCACGTACCATTTCAACAAAATATGTCGCCCTGGTCAAGTGGTCAAGACGCTAGCCTCTCACGCTGGAATCAGGGGTTCGACTCCCCTGGGCGATACCAATGAGAAAAGAGATGCCATCCGGCATCTCTTTTTCGTATTCCGTGGCCGCATAGGAACGGGCAAACCCGAAGCGTCTGCTGACTCAAGCCTTCGAAGTGTTATTCCTGTAATGATACTCACAGTCCTTACGGCCTTCCCTCAGCGCCATCGCATAAGATGCGATCCCCCTTACGATAAAAGCAGACGTAAACAGCAGTATTATTTTTTTCATTCCCTGCCCACCCCTTATCGATTGTTTCAGCTGCGGTTTCCCATTAAAGGAACGGATAGTTTCGCGAAGCATAACCGCACTGCCTCTGCCGCGCGCTCCGCAGTTCAGCCTCTGGAGTTCCGCTTGATCTGCTCGATGAACTTCTCGTGCGGGATCGCGAAATTGCCGGTCACTTCCTCGCCGTCGCCGACGGATTTGGTCACCACCGCGCCCATGTTCACGCGGGCGTCGCTTCCGATCG
>JAFWFF010000093.1 GCA_017515765.1 Bacillota bacterium
CGCCGATCGGGAGGAAGTAGATTCTGATAGAGGGCTTGTTCATGCTGCCTTCTTTGATCCTGGCGTGGCATGACGGCGCGGCCCAGACGCTCAGGGGGTTCCTCTGGTCCTTCCTCGCTGTGGAAGCCGCGGGTATCATCAGCTATTTCTCGACCCAGAGCTACAAGGTCAAGATGAAGATCCGCGAGAGCTACTACGTGGTGATAGTCAGCTGGCTCACCGTTATAGCGGTAGGTTTCCTCCCGTATTTCCTCTCGGGAAGCGGGTATTCGGTGATCGATTCACTGTTCGAATCCGTTGCCTCCTGGACCACCACCGCGGCCTGGGTGCTGGACATCGACGCGATGCCCCGCGCTCTGGTCCTCTGGAAGGCTGTATCGAACTGGCTTGGCGGCATGGGGATAATCCTGCTCGCGGTGCTCATACTGTCCACACTCGGAGTGAGCGGACAGAAGCTCGCCGGAGCCGAAACGCCGGGGCCGGAGCTTGAAAAGCACACTGCCAGGATGGTGGATACGGTCCGCATCCTCTATACGATCTACATCATAGCTTCGCTGGCGGAATTCTTCCTGCTCAGGCTGGGAAGGGTGCCCCTGTTCGACGCCCTGATAAACACGATGTCCACCATAAGCACCGCCGGCATGTTGGACTACAAGGGCTCCATAGAGACTCATTTCAATGCCTATGTGAAGCTGGTGCTGGTATGCTTCACCGTGCTGACATCGCTGAACTTCATCATCTACGTGAACGCGGCGCGCGGGAAGTTCAGAGAAGCGCTCCGGGACTACGAGATGCACGTATTCATCGCGATGATCGGGGGCTCTACCCTGTTCACCGCGGCGATGCTGTTCATTACCGGATATTTCGACAACATCCCGCAGGCGCTGATCAACGGCGCGACGGGAGTCGTGTCGTTCGCGAGCACGACGGGCCTTCCGCTCGAGCACGCGGAGAGATGGCCGGCCGCCTGCAGAGTGGTCCTTTTGCTCCTGATGATAGTCGGGGGCTGCGGCAATTCGACAGCCGGAGGTATCAAAGTGATCCGCTTCGCGGTCCTGGTCAAACTGATCCGCCGCGGAGTCTACAAGAAGATCCATCCGCGGGCAGTAAAGCCCGTGATGATCAGGGATACTGCGGTGTCGGCCCTGAACGTCTCTTCGATCTCGACGTTCATACTGCTGGCGTTCGGGGTATTCATCGCGTCCTGTGTGCTGCTGTCATTCGAGAATCTGGATATGGAGACCACGGTGATGGCTCCGATCACGCTCTTCTCGAACTGCGGCATCGGCTTCGGCAGGCTGGCTGAAGGGAACTATACCATCTTCTCATCCGCAGGGAAGATCTACTGCTGCCTTTTGATAATACTCGGACGCCTGGAGATGTACGCGCTCCTGATCCTGTTCTCCAGATCGTTCTGGAACCCCGACAAGGCGTGACCCGTGACCCGGCAGGGCATTTAGCGGGTGCCAAGAGCCGAGTTTTATGGTATAATATAACGTCAAAACCCGGGACGTCCTGTCCCGGCGCATAAATAAACATACTCTGGAGGATACAACGTGAGAAAGCTGATTACCATAAGCCGTGAATACGGAAGCGGCGGAAGACTGATCGGAAGAATTGTAGCGGAGAAGATGGGCATACCGTTCTATGACCGCGAGATAATCGATATGGCAGTGGAACAGAGCGGGCTTTCGCCCGAGGTCATAGAGACCGCGGAGCTCAGGGCCAAGAGCAGCGTTTCATACAGCCTCGCTTCGGTCATGCCGTTCGGTGAGATGTTCTCTACGGAGACGATGTCCATAAACGAGAAGCTCTTCATGACGCAGTTTGACGTGATCAGGCAGATAGGGGAGACGAACGAGGGAGTGATAGTCGGAAGATGCGCCGACTACGTCCTGAGAGACCTTCCCGGAGTCACCAACATCTTCATCTACGGGGAATTTGATGACAGGGTCAAGAGATGCGTCGAATCCTACGGAGACGACCCGGAGACCGTAGTGAGCAAAGTCAAAGACTACGATAAGGCAAGAGCAAATTACTACAATTTCCATACTTCCCAGAAATGGGGCCAGTTTTCAAACTACAATCTGGCTATCAATACGAGCTATATATCGGATGAGAAGGCCGCGGACCTCATAGTGCAGTACATAGAGACAAGGCTCTATAAGGAACCGGCAGAAAACACGGAGGTGTGATGTGAGCAAAAGCGAGAAGATCAGGCCTGGCAAGCAGAACATGACCCGCGAGTACGGCATGTCTGCGGCGATGAAGACCGCGATGGCCATAGTGGGAGTGGGACTAGTGACCGGGACCACCCTTGTCATAGGACTGGATCAGATAATGAAAAGACTGTTCGTTAACGATGAATGGCCCGAGTCGGAATGGTCGGAAGACGATTGGGCGGAGGAAGAACTGGAATGAGCGAAGAGAAGAAAACTTATTATATAACCACACCGATATATTACCCGAGTTCTAATCTTCACATCGGGCATACTTACTGCACCGTCATGGCCGACGCGATGGCGAGGTTCAAACGCCTCCAGGGCTATGACGTGCGTTTCCAGACGGGCACCGACGAGCACGGCCAGAAGATCCAGAAGAAGGCGATCGAGGCCGGAGTGACTCCCCAGGAGTTCGTCGACAAGGTAGTAGCCGGCATCAAAGACCTCTGGGCGACCATGGAGATATCCTACGACGACTTCCTCAGGACCACCGAGGAGAGACACGTCAAGAGAGTCCAGCAGATGTTCATGAAGATGTACGAGAAGGGCGACATCTACAAGTCCGTTTACGAGGGACTCTACTGCATCGACTGCGAGGCTTTCTGGACAGAGAGCCAGCTGGTCGACGGCAAATGCCCTGACTGCGGAAGGCCCGTCACCAAGGCCCAGGAAGAGGCGTATTTCTTCAGGCTCTCCGAGTACGGCGACAAGCTCCTGAACCTCTATGAGGAGCACCCCGAATTCCTCCAGCCGGACACCAGAAGGAACGAGATGAGCGCCTTCATCAGGCAGGGCCTCGAGGATCTCTGCATCTCCAGGACCAGCTTTGACTGGGGCATCCCCGTGCCCATCAACGAGAAGCACGTCATCTACGTATGGCTCGATGCACTCGCGAACTATCTGACCACTCTGGGCTATCCGGACGATCCGGAGCTCTACAACAAATACTGGCCTGCTGATGTCCACCTCGTCGGCAAGGAGATCGTCAGATTCCACAGCATCATCTGGCCCGCCATGCTCATGTCCATGGAGCTCCCGCTTCCGAAGCAGGTGCTCGGACACGGCTGGCTCCTCATCGACGGCGGCAAGATGAGCAAATCCAAGGGCAACGTCGTAGACCCCGTGACTTTGATCGACAGATACGGGATCGACGC
>JAFWFF010000094.1 GCA_017515765.1 Bacillota bacterium
TATACGGAAGATCTGGATTCGGTCCCGGGAAGCGTCTCTCAGGTACGCGCATGCGGCAATATGCTGATGAAGGTCGGAAAGTCCTGGGATGTGCCTGTATTCGTGGTAGCCCACGTCACCAAGAGCGGCGAGCTCGCGGGGCCGAAGATAGTAGAGCACCTGGTCGACTGCGTCCTGAACTTCTCGGAAGAGCGCGACCATGACCTGCGCATACTGAGGGCATACAAGAACCGCTTCGGGACAACGAGCGAGATCGGCGCCTTCCGCATGGAGGAGAGCGGCCTGATCGAGATAAACGACCTTTCGGCGACCTTCCTGGAGAACACAGGGGAGAAACCCGAGGGATCGGTCGTTTCCGCGGTCTATGAAGGCTCCCGGCCCGTCCTGATGGAGATCCAGGCGCTCACATCGCCTGCCAACATCGGGTTCGCGAGGCGCACAGCAGTCGGCATCGACAGCCAGAGGCTTTCGATGATCCTGGCAGTTCTGGAGAAAAAGATAGGCATCTCGATGATCAATCAGGACGTCTACGTCAACGTGGTGGGCGGGCTCAGGCCTGACAGCACTTCCGTGGATCTCGCGGTAGCGCTTGCGGTCTATTCTTCGATACGCGGAGTGCGTTCGCCGAAGCGCGTGCTGGCGGTCGGAGAGGTCGGGCTCACCGGTGAGTTGAGGTCAGTCAGAAATGTCGACAAGATCGCTTCCGAAGCAGCCCGCATGGGCTATGAGGAGATCATAATGCCTCAAAAAAACGCTGAGGCCCTCGCGGGAAGCAAGGGCTCTTGCAGGATAACGGGTGTTAAGGATCTTCACGCCGCGATCAGGGCGTTCAAAGGGGAGTAGGGCCGCGCACCGGCGGCCGGGATCTGCCCTATCTGGAAGACAATTCGTTTTCAGCCACTTCGAATACGTCGGAGTGGTTCTCTTTTGCGTGGTCTTTGATCGCCTGGAAACTCTCTTTGCTAAGGACGTGCTCTATGCGGCAGGCATCCTCTCTCGCGATATCCGGGTCAACGCCGATAGCTATGAGCCAGCCGGAGATCAGGACGTGCCGCTCGTAGATCATGTCCGCAATGGCCTTGCCCGACTCGGTGAGGTAGATGTATCCTTCCTTGGTAACGGTTATATCGCCTCTTTCGCGAAGCTTCTTCATCGCGACGCTCACGCTGGATTTCTTGAAACCGAGAGATTCGGCGATGTCTACGGAACGCACGACAGGGTGCTCTTTGCCGAGCATGAGAATGGTCTCGAGGTAGTTTTCCATCGATTCGTTGCTCTTCATTGTGTCACCTCTTATGCAGGCTGTAACTGACTAACTCGATTTTACCACATTGCGGCGTACTGTCAACAGAGAGCGCGGCGCTTGAAAAATCCGCGATCAAAGGGACGGGCAGCGCGGCTTTCGCGGCGCCCGGACAACGCCCGGGCAACAGGAGCCCTAACGCGTGTTAGTTTACTCTAACCGGCTTTCGCAGAGCGCCCGCGGCCGCCGGGGCGGCTTTGTTTACGACAATTACATAAGAAGCAACATTATTGCACTTTATCCCCTTATGTAGTATAATAACTTGGAACTTTGCGGAGGTTTGCCAATGAACCATACTGGAAGCATCATAGAGTGGATACAGAGTTGTAAAACCGGGATCGAAGCAGCGATACTCGTGCTTTTCGGCATACTTTTGATCTGCCTTATCGTCAAAGCTCTGGCAGGCCGCGGCCGCAAAGTCATGGAGCGGATCGACAGCAAGCTGGAAGACATACAGGGCGCTGTCACAGAGCTGAAAGCCGAGCAGGAACGCACCGCCGCGACTATACTGGCGGATCAGGAGCGCAGCGCTGTAAGCCCGCCCATCAGCATAACCGCGGACGGCAAAGAAGTCCGCATCTCCATAGGATCGGCGGATGAGGAGTCCGTGATCAAAGCCGTTCCGGAGGACGAACCGGAACAGCCCGAAGCACCTGCCGAGCCCGAACAGCCCGAACAGCCTGCCGAGCCGGAACCCGTACCGGTCATCGAGCCCGGGGAGCCTGAAGTACCTGAGCCCGAAAGGGCGGCAGCCGTTGAACCTGAACAGCCTGCAGAACCTGAAAAGCCTGCGGAACCTGAAGCACCGGCCGAACCTGAACCCGAGCCGGAACAGCCCGAAGCGCCGGAAGAGCCGGAACAGCCTGCTGAACCCGAGCCGGAACAGCCCGAACAGCCGGAAGCACCGGCTGAACCGGAGCCGCCCGAGGAGGTATTCAGGGAAGTCGAGCTCGACCTCGAGAACCGTGACGAGATAGACCTCAGCTTCGGAGAGGGCGTCGAGCCGGTAGTCAATATCTACACGGACAATACCGAAGGCTTCGAACCGGGCGAGCACACCATATCCCTCCGGGACGGAGAGGTCAAAGAATTCCTGCTCTCGGGAGACGACCTGATAAAGGTTTTGATCCCCGAGGAGCCCGAAGAGAAAGCGGAAGAACCCGGACCGGAAGAACCCAGGCAGCCTGAAGAGCCTGAGCCGGAAGAGGCGGAACCCGCGGAAGCGGAATGGAAAGTACCGGGCTGGAGGGAACTGAACGGAACTCTGGACCTGGAGTTCGAGCCCATACAGACCATCGAGCTCGCCTTTGATACACCGTCCGGAAGTACAGCGGAGAAGGTCCCGAAAGCGGAGATCAAAGAAGCGGCCACGCAGCCCGGACGCAGGAGCACGGATGCCGTGAGAGAATCGTTCGAAGCGTCTTACCGAAGGGGATCGAACGATGCCGAAGCCTTATCCGGGGCGGTAAGGAGCTTCGCGACAGACAAGCATGGAAACACCTACACTGAACAGTCTCTGATAGATCAGATCAAATAACTATCGCGTTTTCGGAGGATGACAAACAAGATGTATTGCAAAAAGTGCGGAAAAGAGCTTAAGGCTACCGACAGATTCTGCAGCGGATGCGGAGCCAGGATCGACGTAAACGACAGCTTTGCCACAATGGCAGCGGGTATCGATGAGAAACCCGAACCCAGAAAGAAGGAGAGCCGTAAATTCCATCTCGACGGGCTGAACTGGGACCTGGCGGGGTATCCCACCGAGGAGAGTGCCTCCACTACCGCGAGCACCAAATTCAACTGGTCTTCCGTTGTGGATGAAAGGGACAGGGAGATCGCAGGCTACAGGCTTCCGACAGAGCCCGTGCGCAGGCAGAGCGAGCCCGAACCTGTGAAGCCGAAGGCACCCGAGCCCGTAAAATACGGACCGGAGCATACGGATCTCGACTGGAATACCGGTTCCACCATGAGAGTGGAGAAGAAGGGCACCGACAAATTCGATGACTTCCTCTTTGATCTCGATGATGAGAACAGGAATGGCAGCCTGTTCAAGCCTGAGTTCATGACCGGCTCCGAGAACTACCGCGAGCCGGAAGAAGAACCCGTAAAAGAATGGGGAAGCTCCCTGAAGGAAGCGATAAGCGCCGCGGCGATCACCGGCGTCACCCCCGAAGAGATCCCCGTAACTCCGGACGATTCGTTAAGAGCCGAGACTATCGTGGCGACCCGCAGCAGACAGCCCTCTGAGGACGCGGTCGAGTCTTCGCGCAGGAAGATCGATAAATTCTATACCTTCAACAAAAAGAACGAAGAGTTCCAGGCTTTGCTCGATCAGGAATACGAAAGGCTGAGAGAGCGCATCCGCGAGGAGACCAAAGCCGAAGAGGAACTGGCAGCCAAGCAGGCCAAGCTGGAAGCCATGAAGGCAGCCGAAGAGCTTGAGAAGCAGGCCGCCGCTGAGGCGGAAAAGCTCGCCGCGTTCGAAGCCGAAAAGGCTGCGCTGGAAGCCGAGCGCGCCGCGTTCGAAGCTGAAAAAGCCGCGCTGGAGGCCGAGAAGATCGCTGCCGCAGCCGCAGCTGCCGCGGTCATCGAGCCGGTCGTTGAGCCGGTCATCGAGCCGGTCGTTGAGAAAGAAGCGGAGCACGAAGAGGAACCCGTTCCCGAGACGGCTGAGGAGCCTGTATTCGAGCCGGCACCCGAGCCCGAACTCGTATTCGAGCCCGCAGAGCCCGAAGCTGAGGAGCCTGCTCCCGAAGAGACCGTCGAACCCGAGACAGTGTTCGAAGCGGAGCCCGAGGCCCCGGCTGAGCCGGAGCAGTTCATCGAGGTCGAGCCCGAAGCCGAGCCCAAGACTTTTGTTGAACATGAAGAGGTAACTGAGGTCGAGCCCGAGATCCCGGCTGAACCCGAGCAGTTCATCGAGCCTGAGAAGTTTGCCGAGGCAGAGCCTGAAGCCGAGCCCGAGACTTTTGCCGAACATGAAGAAGTTTACGGGGCACAGCCCGAAGTCCCAGCCGAACCCGAGCAGTTCATCGCTCAGGAGAACCCTGCTGCCGAAGTCGAGATAGAGGAGCCGAAAACCGAAGAGGCACAGATAGAATTCGCCGACGACGATATCATATTCTTTGAGGACGAAGGGGACGCCCTGATCCCGGAGACCCCCGCGGTAAGGACCGAGGCTCCGGAGACGGTGACAGAAGCGCCGGAGACAGTGACAGAAGCAACGGAGACGGTCGAAGAAGCTGTCGAAGAACTCCCGGAAGCCGCTCCCGCAGAAGTCGAGATCGTTCCCGGCGTGATCATCGAAGAGCCCGTCCGCGAAGAGCCTGTCCGCGAGGAACCGGTGCACGAAGAGCCCGTAAAGAGCGAGCCGGCCGCGAGCGCAGTCATCGAAACGCCGGAGCCTGCTGCTGAGTCCGTCGCGGAGCCTCAGCCCGTAAGAGCCGCTGCGCCTGTTATCGAGCTGGAAAATGACGACGATGACGACGACGAGGATGAGGACGAGGAACCGCGCCGCAAGCGCAGAAGCCGCAGAGACAAGAAGGCAGAGCGCGAAGCAGCCCGGAACAATACCTTCGGCGACATCTTTGATGAAGAGGAAGAGGACGACGACGTCGATTACGATACGGGCCGCAGAAAGGGAAGAGCAAAACTCATATTCCTCGACATCCTGATCGTGATCCTCGCGCTGTGCGTGGTATGCGCCGCCATCCTGGTATTCGCGGAAGGCAGCCCCCTGGCCCAGAAGCTGCAGGGCGGTATAGACAAGATAGTCTCCCTGATCACCGGAGAAGAAGCCGGCGGCGACGAGCAGCCCGGAGACACAGTCTCTTATACGACTGCCGCGATCGAGAACCAGATTTCCAGGAACAGCAATATCGACGAGATAGCAGAGGATACGGCCCTGAACTTCAGCGCCGACCATGACTACGGAGTCCCCGACGTGCTGAATTACAACGTCTTTGAGGACAGCGTCTTCTATGAGGACGGATCCGGCAAGCAGGTCAACTACAGCGACGAAGTCATCGGAACGATCATAGAATACTACTCGAAACTTGTGGACCGCATGAACACCAACGATCAGGGCGTACTTGGCCTGATCGTCCCGGGTTCTCAGCTCTACGGCGGGGTCAGCGCCATCACGGCCGACCCTGCGGTCCAGCACGATATAACCAAACTGCAGATCGGCGAAGTCAGAGAAAACGACCGGAACTTCTACGTCCTGGTCAGAGCTACCCAAACTGCCACCGGAGTGACCGACCCAACGATTTCCACGCAGGTCCTTCACTTGACCGTTGACGGCAATAAGGTATTCATTAATGATATCGTCGATGCGAAGTAGGCCTGTTGACCGGCATTGACGAGGTAGAGATTTGAAAAAGTCAAAGACCAATCGCACGAGAAGAGTATCCATTATCCTGCTCGCAGTAGTGGTGATACTGGCGCTCTTCTTGCTGCTTCTGAACTTCATCACCGACTGGCTCTGGTTCAAGGAAGTGGGCTACACGGGAGTGTTCCTGACCAAACTCGTGAACCAGCTTAAGTTCGGCATCCCGATCTTCATCATCCTGACAGTGCTGATGGACGTGTATCTCAACGCCCTGAGGCGCGGTTACTTCAAGAAGATCAAATCGCGCGAGGAGACAGACCAGAAGCGCCTCGCGCTCTATACCCACATGCTCTCCCTGCTGTTCGGCATCATCGTTTCAGTGATGGTGATCAGGAACCTCTGGTTCGAACTTCTCCAGTTCGCCAACAGCACGGACTTCGGGATCAAAGACCCGATCTTCAACCTGGACATCTCATTCTACATCTTCAAATATGAGTTCCTGTTCGAACTGAATGAGATGCTCATCGGGATAATCGCCCTGTTCGTACTGGCCACGATACTCTACTATCTGATCCTCCTCACCATGCACAGCCCCGACGTGTTCGAGGAAGACGAGGCGGAACCGATAGAGGACGGGAAGTTCACAGGCGAAACCCAGGCGGAAGAACAGCAGAAGGCATCTTCACCGTTCCCGGAGAACAGCCCGCTCGGACAGATCTTCAAGAACGTCAATATCAAGAAGAAAGCGCCGAAGCCCAAACGCGACAGGAGGATCTCCCAGAGCAATCTCGACCAGATCCTGAAGATCGCTTCAGGCAAGCTCGTGTTCCTCGGGATCATATTCTTCCTGATGCTCGGCTTCCACTTCTTCCTGAGGCAGTTCGAACTGCTCCACGCTCACACCGGAGCGGTCTACGGCGCGGGATTTACCGACGTCAACGTCACCCTTTGGGTCTACAGGCTCCTGATAGCGCTGGCGGCGGTCGGCGCGGTCACCACGACGGTCGCGATCACGAAGAAGAAGATCAAACTGCTGGCCGTCGTTCCGATCGTCATGGTAGTGATCGGCGTGGCGGGAGGCGGGCTTGCGGCCTTTGTTCAGAACGTCATCGTGTCGCCTGACGAGATCAACAAAGAGTCCGAATACCTCGGCTACAACATCGAATACACCCAGTACGCCTATGACATCGACGATGTCGACGTGCGCGACTACGCAGCGGACAACAGCCTGACGGCAGAGGACGTCAGAAACAACCAGGAGACCGTGACCAACGTCAGGATCAACGACTACGAGCCGGTCGCGACCTTCTACAACCAGACGCAGAGCATAAGGCAGTACTATAAATTCTTTGATACCGACGTGGACAGGTACTGGCTGAACGACGAATACACCCAGACCTATCTGTCGGTCCGCGAGATAGACGAATCGAAGATCAGCGACACCTGGCTGAACCAGCACATCAAATATACCCACGGCTACGGCCTCGCTCTTTCGAGGGTCGATAAGATCACCGCGAGCGGCCAGCCTGAGGTCATAGTGCGCAACATACCTCCTCAGTCATCCGCGAAGGAGATCACTATCGACAGGCCCGAGGTGTATTTCGGCGAGCTGACCAACAACTACATCATCGTGGGCACCAACGAGGATGAGTTCGACTATCCGGACGGCCAGGAGAACAAATACAACCGCTACGAGGGAACGGCGGGCATTAAGCTCAATCTGCTGAACAGGGTTATGTTCTCGATCCGCGAGAGCAGCCTCAAGCTCCTGGTCAGCTCAAACGTGACAAGCGACTCCCGCATCATAATCAACAGGAACATACTCGACAGGGCTATGACCATCATGCCCTGGCTTAGCTATGAGAACGACCCGCACGGCCTCATCGCGGACGGTAAGATCTACTGGCTGATCGACGCTTATACGACAAGCAAATACTATCCGTATTCGGAGCCCTACACCGGGAACCTCGGCGACTCCAACTACATCAGGAACTCGGTAAAGGTAGTGATCGACGCCTACAACGGAACGGTCGACTACTACATCGTGGATCCCGAGGACCCGATCGCCAGGACCTATCAGAAGATCTTCCCGAACCTCTTTAAGGACTTCAGCGAGATGCCGGAGGAGATCAAAGCCCACATCAGGTATCCGCATTCACTCTTCAGCATCCAGGCTGACGTTTACGGAAGGTACCACATGGAGGACGTGAAGGTCTTCTATCAGAACGAGGATATCTGGGAAGTGTCCCATGAGATCTACGGCAGGGAAGAGCGCAAGACCGAGCCGAACTGCTTCATGCTGAAGCTCCCCGGAGAGCGCAGCGCGGAATTCGTGAGCATGCTCCCGTACTCGCCCGCGTCCAAGCAGAACATGACCGCTTTGCTCATGGCGAGAAACGACGGCGAGGAATACGGAGAACTGGTGCTCTACAGATTCCCGAAGAGCAAGACGATCTACGGGCCGATGCAGATAGAGGCACAGATCGACCAGAACACCAGGATATCTCAGGACTTCTCGCTCTGGAGCCAGGCCGGGTCCACTTACAGCAGAGGAAATCTGTTCGTCATCCCGATGGGACAGTCGCTGCTCTATATGGAGCCGATCTACCTGGAGGCGTCCAATACAGCGATCCCGGAGGTCAAGCGCGTGATAGTCGCGTACGGCGACAAGATCGCCTACGAACCGACTTTGATGGAGGCGCTGCACGACCTGTTCGGATCGGGAATAGATCCGGATTCCGAGAAGGAAGATGACGGGCAGGAAAGCGATACGGGCGAGGAGACGGTGGAGGATCACATCGCCAAAGCGTCCGAAGCGTACGAGAAAGCTCAGGAAGCCCTGAAGAACGGCGATTGGGCTGCGTACGGCGAATATATGAAGATACTGGAACAGGAACTCAAGGCGCTTGAAAGCAGCCTTGAGCCGGTTGAGGAATAAGGAGTAAGATATGCTGGCGTTTGATGTGGACAAAATGCTCTTTACGATACCGGGAGGAGATCACGGTACGGAGGAGATCAGAAAAACTCTTCTGGAACATCCGGAGGTCCAGTTCGTTTCGTTTGTCGGGATCGATATCGGAGGGCA
>JAFWFF010000095.1 GCA_017515765.1 Bacillota bacterium
CGTTTGATATGCGTAAGGCCCGCGGCTTTGAGCTCGGTCTCCATGTCTTCGGATACGGCTCCCGTTCCTCCCAGGATGAATACGAAACCGTCATCCTTGAGGCGCGCGGCGATATCCTGCGCGGTATCCTTCATGACAGCGGGATCTTTGTTCACGAGAAGCATCGGGGCGTCCGCTGCTTTGGCAAGGTACGATCCGCCGAGGGCATCAGCGAAATCCAGGCCGCTCGCTATGATCACATGGTCATATTTGTCCTTGCCTTCTGCAAAGAGTTTTCTGTCGGCTATGAGGCCCGCGGTCTCGTACCTGTTATCTCCGTAGATGCGTACCGACCCTCTGTAGGACGTCCAGGTGATATTGAACTGCGGCGAATACAGGACGGCTGCTCCGCCGTTATAGTATATATAAAAGCGGAGCTCCATCGTCGCGGACGGCGCCTGGTCCTCATATCCCGCAGATCCAGTAGGCGCCGTCGATGTCGCCTCTGATGCAGTCCTTGTATTTGACCCAGCTGTCGTCCTTCCAGATCATCAGATCGACGTCGTCAACCGGCTCGTTCAGATAGATGTTCGCCTCGGTATCCTGGCCCGGATACAGCCACTGATCTCCTGAACAGTCATATATTACGGGGCTATCCGCATAGGTGACCGCCGGCACGGAAAGCATCATGGTTACTGCCATGACCACGACCAAAGCGGCGCCTAAGAGCTTACGGCTTTTCCTTTTCATACGCTACTCCCCAAATCGATCCAAAACACGTCCGGCATCCGATCGGGATCAACCTACGCCTTTGATGTCGAGGATCTTCTCCACGAGCGCGTTGGAGATGAGAGACGGGCCTCCGAGCACTTTGGCGCGGCGCGAACGGATACCGTTTTTGACCACGTCGCATGCGTCCTGCTCATTGCCGTCCCTCACCAGGAGCAAAGGCGCCCCTATCGCGTAGCTTAAGGGTCCTCCCGAAAGCCCGTCGGGGAAATTCTGCCCGTAGGCCAGCGTCACGTAGTAGCGCTGCTTGTCCGTAAAGAACTCGGCAGCGACCATGGCGGAAGTCACGTATCTGTTCGGTCCCCAGACCCTGTAGACCTCCGGAAGGCCGAAGTCCTTCAGCAGCTGCTCAATATTTGCGGAAACAGCTCCCTCGCCGCCGATTATGAACGCGCGCGCGGGAACGGAATGGTTGAAGAAGCTCAGCTGGTCTTCGGTCAGTGTCTTGCCGACAAGAAGTATCGGCTTGCCTGTGGCGGACGCGGAAAGCGCGTCGGCGAAGTTGGTGCCGCAGCAGACGAGGACGTCCTCTGCGACCGGGCTGCAGTATTCCAGTATCTGGAGATTGGTGTCGTATCTGTTCTTGCCTGCGAACCTTTTGATCCTGTCGCCCGGGATACCCAGAGCGTTGAGTTCCTCCTCCATCAAGGGCGATACGGCGCCCGTGCCGCCCAGGATGAAGACTTTTCCGCTTGCCGAGAGGTAATCTTTCACGTTCTCCGCGATCATTTTGATCGTCTTGGGATCCCTGTTCACGAGGAGTATCGGGGCGGCTGTTTTCGCAGCCAGATACGTCCCGCCAAGCGCGTCGGCAAAGTCGAGGCCGCTCGCAATTATCACATTGTTGTAGTGAAGACCGCTCGTCAGACCCCTGTACGCCTCGGCCACCGCGAGCGCGGTCTCGTATCTGTTTGCTCCCGCGAGCCTCTCATATCCCTGGTCCGTATCCCAGGCGATGTTGAAGTCGAGGGAATTCATGGTCTTGGTACCGTCGTCATATGTAATGGAGTAACGGAGCGTGACGAAATCGCCGCCGGCTCTCGGGCCTTCGAAATAGTCGTATGTGACGTCGTAGTACCACATTGTCTTGCCCGGATCCTGGTATGAGCATGTGGCGCATGTATACCACGATTTGTATTCCCAGTCATAGGCCTCAAGATGCACCATGTCGGCTCCGGAGCTCAGCCCGATGCCTATCGTGCACCCCTCTCCCGGCCAGAGCCAGACGTTGGAAGGCTCTGTGAGGATCTCCGGCGCAGCTGCGTATGACACCGATCCTGCCCCCATGACCATCGTCAGGACCATGACCAGGATCAGTATCAGGCTTACCGGCCTGTTCTTTCCCTTTTTCATTTCAAACCGTCCTTTCAGGTTCAAGCTTTAACACCGGATTTGCGGGAAGCTTTGATCAGCCTTTCGGCTTGTGATCCAGCACCTTCCAGACCAGATCGTCGGGTATCAGAGCCGGACCTCCGAGCACTATGGCGTAATGCGAGCGGATACTGTACTTTACAGCGTCGCATGCGTCCTTTTCATTTCCGGGCCTTACCAGGAGCAGCGGAGCGCCGACCGCATAGCTAAGCGGCCCGCCCGCGAGCCCGTCGGGGAAGTTCTGCCCGTAGGCCAGAGTGACTGCAAAGCGCTGCTTGTCCGAGAAGTATTTTGCGGCTATCTTGGCGGACGTCTCATAGCGGTTGCTGCCCCAGACGCGCGATCCCATGCATCCAAGTTCATTGTGGATCTGATCGAAGACCGCCTTTGATACAGCGCCTTCACCGCCGATCACGTCCACGTAACGCGGATCACAGATCTTAAGGAAGTCTTTCTGTTCCTGGGTAAGCGACTTTCCGACGAGAAGGATCGGGAGTCCTGCCGCCGACGCCGAAAGAGCGTCGGCGAAATTGGTGCCGCTGCAGACGAGGACGTCCTCATCCACGGGCCCGCAAGCTCCGAGTATCAGAAGGTTGGTCTCATACCTATTCGCTCCGGAGAATCTGGTAATCTGCCAAGCCTCGATGCCTCCCGCGAGAAGAGCCTTCTCCATCTCATCCGAGACTGCGCCGGGGCCTCCGAGTATATAGATCCTGCCGCCGTCTGTCAGGTTCTTCTGGACGTTTCCTGCAACATCCTGGATCACCTGCGGGCTTTTGTTCACGAGGAGTATCGGAGCGTTCCTGCGCACCGACAGATATGTCCCGCCCAGCGCGTCCGCGAAATCCATTCCGCTGGCGATGATCACATTTGAATACTTCCCACTCTCCGTAGCGTCCAGATAGCTTTCTGCCACCCGCATGGCAGTCTCGTATCTGTTTGCCCCGTAGATCCTGCCGAAGTCCGCATTTTTCGTCCAGGTGATGAAGAAGTCTTCAGAGTACTTTGTTTTGCCGCCGTCATAATGAATGGCATAGCGGTACATTTCCGAATACTCCACGAAGTCCGGAGAGAAGGTCTGCAGCGGTATGTCGCAGTACCACATCATCTTGCCTGAATCCTGATACTTGACAGGCATATCATATGCTACGCACCACTTATTCAGATCATCGACATCATAATACTGGAGCTCGACAGAGTCCGCAGACTCCGTCAGACCGATCCCGATGGTCCGAGTCTCATCGGTCCAGAGCCATATGTCAGTCGGCTGAATAAGGATATCCGGCTCAGCCGCGTATGTGACGGCGCCGGATGCCATGACCGCGGTGAATACCATGATCATGATCAAAACAACGCTTAGCGATCTTTTCCTTCCCGTTCTCATGTCCAACCGTTCCTTTCCTTATCAAAGAGAGTGCAAGCGGTCACCGCGCGCCGGGTCATCCCTCCGCGCGCGAATAGATTATCTTCTCCACGAGTTCATCGGATATCAAAGACGGTCCTCCCAGGACCTTGGCGCGTCTGGTGCGCCCGTTGTATTTAATGTACGCGGCAGCGTAATCCCCGGATCCCTCTTTTACGAGAAGAAGCGGGGCCTCGGGATAGAGATCCAGGCAGAGAGGTCCCCCCGCGAGGCCATCCGGGAAGTTCAACCCGTAGGCCAGGGTGACGTAGTGGCGCTGTCTCTCCGAGAAAAACTCTGACGCGACCAGAGCCGAAGTGTCGTATCTGTTGTCCCCGGCAACTCTCAGCGCGTTGAAGCCAAGCTCTTCGATCGAGCCCTCGATTCCTTCGCTCACCGCGCCTGTGCCGCCGATGATGTATTTTTTCCCGAGCCTGGCACTTCTTATGAACTCAGCTTGTTCTTCCCTCAGCGCGTTTCCGACCAGGAGGATCGGCTTCCCGACCGCCGAAGCCGAAAGAGCGTCCGCGAAATTGGTACCGCAGCAGATGAGCAGGTCCTGCCCTGCGGGCTCGCAGTATTCAAGTATCTGAAGATTGGTGTCGTATCTGTTCGCTCCGGCGAATCTTACTATGCGGTCCTCCGCTATCCCGGCCTCCGCGAGGGCAGCCTCCATGGCTTCGGGTACAGCCCCGGTCCCGCCGAGGATATATACGCTTCCGGTATCGGAAAGATATTCGCCTATGTTTTCCGCGACCTTCCCGATGACCTCGGGATTGGTGTTGACCAGGAGGATCGGGGCGTTTTTGATCGCGGCGAGATAGGTGCCGCCCAGGGCGTCGGCGAATTCCGTACCGCAGGCTATGACCACGTTGTCGTATTTTTCGGCTTTCCTGAGAGCCAGCTTTTCCTTGGCGACAAGGAGGGCGGTCTCATATCTGTTCGCGCCGTAGATCCTTTCATATCCGTAGTCGCGCGTCCAATACATCGTGAAGACGTCCGAGATCACGGGCGGCTCGCTGCCGTTGCCGTAGGAGATCGCGAACCTGAACGTGATCGTTCCCTCCCCTTCGTCGGGATAGGGCGGAAGGTCGAAATACCAGCTCTTATCAGCCTCGCTGAGGAGGCAGTCCGCGTACTTCTGCCATTCGTGGGTCTCCTCGTCAAAGTATTCCAGGACAGCACCTGTGGATCCCGCGGTGGTCACCACCCCGACGGTGAACGGTTCCCCCGGCCAGAGCCAGTGGTCGCACGAACAGTACAGGATCTCCGGGATCAAAGCCTCCGGCTCCGCCCATTCGATCGTGAACGGTTCGCTGTGGATCACGGAATAATCCCCGCCGTAATAAACTGCGAACCTGAAGCGCAGGATCCCTTCGCCGTTATCCGGATACGCAGGGATTATATACGTCCATATGTTCTTTCCCGGATCCATGTCAAGGCAGTTCCCGAAGGTCTCCCACAAGGCCTCTTCCTCGTTCCAGACCTCCAGGACCACGCTGTCCGCGCCCTGGTCCAGAGTAAGGTCAGCTGTGATCTCTTCTCCCGGCGCCAGCTTGTGATCCGGTTCCGAAAAGATGATCACAGGCGGCTCCGACGCGTACGAAACAGTGCCTGCCCCGATGGCCGCCGTAAATATCATCATGAGTATGACTGCCGTGCTTATGGTCCGTCTGCAGATGCTCTTCATTCGCCGGTCTCCTTGTTCATTATGCGTTCAACGGTCTCGTCAGAGATCAGCGCCGGTCCTCCCAAGGCATCGGCAAAATCCGTGCCGGAGGCTATCACCGCATGGTCGTATGGGCCGTCATACAGCCATTGGCTTCCCGTCATGTCAAGGATCTCCATCTCTCCGGCCGCGTATGCCGGCGCGGCGAAGGGACAGGCAAGGCCGGCTGCCAGGACAAGGGCAAAAGCTGCGCACAGCCATTTTTCCCACGCTTTTCTCATCTCTTCTCCTCCCTGGAATTATCATTCAAGATCCAGGATCTTCCGGACAGTTTCCTCGGGGATCAGAGTCTCGCCTCCGAAGACCGTCGCGAACCTGGAGTCATCCTCCTGAACAAAGGTCCTCGCGTACTCATAATGCTTGTCGTCTACGAGCAGGAGCGGAGCTTCCCTGTCGTACGCGAGGGCGCCTCCCGCCAGTCCGTCCGGGAAGTTCCGGGCATAGGCGAGGGCGAAATGGTAATGCTGGTGATCAAGGAAGAAATGCTCGGCGACCTTGAGCGAGGTCTCGTATCTGTTGGCTCCCGCGATCCTGGTATAGTCGAATCCGAGGCTTCCGATATACGATTCCACGCTCTCGGATACGGCCCCGGTTCCCCCGATTATATCAACGTAATACGGGTCGAGCCCTTTAAGGAATTCTTTCTGGTCATCTGTCAGGGTCTTGCCGGCCAGAAGGATCGGGCGTCCCAGCGCGGAAGCGGAAAGCGCGTCCGCGAAGTTCGTGCCGCAGCATATAAGGAGTTCCTGCGAGAAGACCCCGCAGTAGCTGAGGATCTGAAGATTGGTATCGTATCTGTTCTTTCCGGCGAACCTTTTGATGTCATCGTCCTTCATGCCACGGGCTTTCAGAGCGTCCTCAAAGCTCGCGGGCACCGCTCCGGTCCCGCCGAGTATATAGACTCCGCCGCCGGGGCTCAGGTTTTCGGTTATATGGTCCGCCACTTTATCGATGACGCCGGGGCTTTTGTTGACCAGAAGGATCGGTGCGCCGAGCCAGGAAGAAAGGTAGGACGCTCCGAGAGCGTCGGCAAAGTCGGTCCCGCAGGCGACTATAACGTCAGGGTATTTCCGGGGATTTCCCGGCTCCCCGCTGCAGACAGCCTTCTCCCAGGCGATCAGCAGAGCCGTGTCATACCTGTTCGGCCCGGCGATCCTGTAATAGCCCCTGTAATCGTCCCAGTAGACCGAGAACTTCTCCGAGTAGTCGTATGACGCTCCGCCGTCCCATTAATACTTGAACTGAAGGTATACGTCGCTCTCGTCATTGAAATACTGTTTTTCGACCAGTATCTACCATCTGTGGCCGTCCTCCATCGGGCAGTTGCAGCTTTTATAGATCTTCCAGCTGCCGTCTGCCTTCTGGTACTCGAGGTCCACCTTGTCCGC
>JAFWFF010000096.1 GCA_017515765.1 Bacillota bacterium
CCTACTGCCCGCGCTGCGGAACAGGTCTTGCTTCCCACGAGGTCGCTCAGGGATACAAAGAGGTCAAGGTCATCACCCTGACCGTCAAATTCAAAAAGAAAGGCACTGACAACGAGTACTTCCTGGCGTGGACGACCACGGCCTGGACACTGGCTGCCAACACGGTCCTTACCGTCGGAGCGGATATCGACTACGTCAAGGTCCGCATGACGACAGGAGCCGAAGAAGGCAATTACTTCTATCTTGCCAAGGCTCTCGCGGACAAGGTCCTCGGAGCGGGCAATTACGAAGTCGTCGAGGAGATGAAGGGCAAAGATCTCGAGTATATGGAGTACGAGCCCATCATGCCCTTCCTGAGAGAGGATCTCGGCGAGAACGTCAAGGCCTTCTTTGTGACCTGCATGGACTATGTCTCCGTCGAAGACGGTACCGGAATCGTTCACTCGGCTCCGGCCTTCGGTGAAGACGACTACAACTGCGGAGTCGCCTACGGGCTTCCCGTATACCAGCCCGTCGACGAGCGCGGCTGCTATACCACGACGCCCTGGAAGGGCCGCTTCATAATGGAAGAGGGCCTGGACGTCGAGATCATCAAATACCTCGACGACAAGATCTTCGCGAAGCAGAAGATAGAGCACAACTATCCTCACTGCTGGCGCTGCGGAACGCCGCTCGTCTACTACGCCAGAAAGAGCTGGTACATCAAGATGAGCGATCTCAAGGATCAGCTCGTCGCCAATAACGATACCGTAAACTGGTATCCCGAGTTCGTCGGCGAGAAGCGCTTCGGAAACTGGCTCGCGGAGATCAAGGACTGGGCGATCTCCAGATCGCGTTACTGGGGGACCCCGATCCCGATCTGGCGCTGCTCCTGCGGAAGGACGGACTGCATCGGAAGCAGGGCGGAACTGGTCGAGAGAGCGATCGAGCCGATCGATGAGACGATAGAGCTCCACAGACCTTACGTCGACGACGTTCACCTGACCTGCCCGGACTGCGGAAAGCCGATGACCAGGATCCCCGAAGTCATGGACTGCTGGTTCGACTCCGGCGCGATGCCCTTTGCTCAGTGGCACTATCCGTTCGAGAACAAAGAGGCCGTCGACTCCGGCGAGCTCTTCCCGGCAGACTTCATCTGCGAAGGCATCGACCAGACCAGGGGATGGTTCTACTCCCTCATGGCCATCGCGACCTTCATCAAAGGCAGATCGCCTTACCGCAACGTCCTGGTCAACGACCTGATCCTGGACAAGGAAGGCAAGAAGATGAGCAAATCCCGCGGCAATACCGTGGATCCCTTCGAGCTCTTTGATAAATACGGAGCCGACGCCACCCGCTGGTATCTGCTTTCCGTATCGCCGGCATGGACGCCGACGAAGTTCGACGAGGACGGCCTGAAGGACGTCGTGAGCAAATTCCTCGGAACGCTGAGGAACGTCTACAACTTCTTCGTCCTTTACTCCAACCAGGACCGGGTGGACGTCGCGTCGATCGAAGTGCCCTATGCCGAGAGACCCGAGCTCGACCGCTGGATCCTTTCCAAGTACAACCGCGTGATCAAAACCGTCCGCGAGGATATGGACGAGTACGACCACATGAAGTCAGTGAGAGCGCTCACCGATTTCGTGGCAGAGGACCTGTCCAACTGGTATATCAGGCGCGCCCGCCGCAGATTCTACGGCACCGAGATGACTCCCGACAAGAAGTCCGTCTACGCGACGACCTACGAAGTCCTGGTCGGCGTCGCCAAGCTGATCGCACCGTTCGCGCCGTTCATCTCCGACGAGATCTACTGCAAGCTGACGGGCGGGGAAACGGTCCACACCGCTTACTATCCGGAGTGCGACGAGAGCCTGCTCGACAGCAAGGTAGAGGAGAGGATGGACCTCGTGCACACGATGGTCACCCTCGGCCGCGGCACACGTGAGAAGGAGCGCATCAAAGTGCGCCAGCCGCTGACAGAGATCATGGTGGACGGCAAATACCGCCCGGTGATCGAGGATCTCGCGGACCTGATCAAGGAAGAACTGAACGTCAAGGAAGTCGTCTTTGCTGATAACCTCGGCGAGTTCATGAACCTGTCGCTTAAGCCGAACTTCAAGGTAGCCGGACCTGTCCTCGGACCGAAGATCAAAGCCTTCGGCGCCGCTCTCGCTTCTGTCGACGCGGCTGAGTTCGCGGCGAAGCTCGACGGCGAGGAGCCTGTGGTCCTGGAGCTTAACGGAGAGCCGACGACGATCGAGAAGGACTGGGTCGACGTCCGCATCACCGCCAAGGAAGGTTTCGCGGTAGCGATGGAGGGAAGCGTCTTCACTATCCTCGAGACCACGCTCACGCCCGAACTGATCAGCGAAGGACTCGCGAGGGAGCTCATCTCCAAGGTCCAGCAGCTGCGCAAGCAGGCCGACTTTGAGATGATGGACAGGATCGTGATCACGGTCGAAGCCGACGATGA
>JAFWFF010000014.1 GCA_017515765.1 Bacillota bacterium
CCCGCAGCAGGGGCCCGGAGATGGCTGAATTCAAGCCCGGAAGCTTCAAGCTGGCGACCAAAGCCAAGGCCCCCGTCGTTCCCATAACCATCGACGGGACCTACAGGTATTTCGAGGAGGACGGTTTCAGGAAGGGCCAGCGCGCCATCGTGACCATCCACCCGCCGATCGAGACCGAAGGCATGAGCCGGACCGAACAGGCCGAACTCCACGACAGAGTCTGGAACATCATCCATGATGAACTCGGAAAAGCCTGACCGCCGGGCCCGATAATATCCCCAAACAACAAAACAGGGACCGCCTCAGGGCGGTCCCTTTGATATTATGGCCTGTTACTTCTTCTGGATGGCGTCCACGGCTTTGATCAGGGCGTTCCTGAAGCCTGCTTCCTCAAGCGCGGCGACTCCCCTTATGGTCGCTCCGCCGGGCGAGCAGACCTCGTCCTTGAGATCGCCCGGGTGGCGTCCTGTCTCTGCCTGGAGCGCGCCGGTCCCCTCGACCATGCGAGAAGCCAGCCTGTAAGCTGTATCGCGTTTAAGCCCATATTTAACTCCCGCGTCGCCGAGCGCCTCAATGAACATCGCAGCGAATGCGGGGCCGCAGCTCGCGACTTCTCCCGCGACCGTCATCTTGTCGGTCTCTATGAACTCGATGGATCCGATCGTTCCGAACACCTGTCTGAACGTCTTCATCTGCGCGTCTGTAAGGCTGTTGGCCTCCTCGCAGAGCAGGACTCCCTTGCAGCATGCCACCGGCGTGTTGGGGATCATATAGATGATGTTGGTATCCGCGGGAAGGAATGTCTGATATGACGCGAGGTCGCGCCCGAACGCAACGCTCACGATCATCTTTCCGGCAAGTGCCTCCCTTATGGGCGTGAGCACCTGGGCGACCAGGTACGGCTTGACCGCCACCACGACTATATCGGAAGCGTTTACGACTTCCTCCGCCGTCCTGCAGGCCTTGACTCCCCTGGCGCCGGCCGCTTCCAGGAGCTTTTCCCATCTCCCGGCGCAGGCGCTGACGTTTGCGGGATCGACTGCGCCGGCTTTGATCAGCCCGTCGCATACCGCCTTCCCCATATTGCCGAATCCTATGAATCCAATCCTTATGCTGCTGTCTGCCATGTCGTCCCCCTGTCTTATGCTATCCGAGCATCTGCTTTCTGAAGGTCTCCACCATATTCCGCTCTGCGCGGGACACGGTCATTTGAGAGACTCCGAGTTCCCTCGCGATCTCGGACTGAGACCTGTTGTTCAGGAATCTTTCCCTGAAGATATATTTGTTCCGCTCGCTCATGCCGCTCACCACGCTGTCGATCAGCTCGGCGAGCTCGACGCGGTCGTAGCCCTTTTCATCAAAACCGGTATAACGCTCGAGCGCGCTGCCTTCTCCGTCATCGCCGCCGTCCTCAAAAGTCCGGTCAAGGGAAAAAGTGCCGTAGGCCTTTGATCCCTCCAGCGCCTCGATGATGTCTTCCTCCGAAAGGCCCGTCTTCTCCGCGATCTCCTGCACGGTCGGCGAGCGCTGGAGCTCATTCTCCAGCGAATCGCGCGCGTCCTGCACCTTGGCGGCGGTCTCCTTAAGGCGCCTGGGCACCTTGAGGCTCCACTGCTTGTCGCGGAAGTACTTCTTTATTTCGCCGATGATGGTCGGCGTCGCGAAAGTACTGAATTCGAAGCCTTTGTCCGGGTCGAACCTCTCCACTGCCTGGACCAGCGCCTGCGCCGCGACCTGGTAGAGATCGTCGTATTCGACGCCCTTCCCCAGATACTTCCGGATCAGGATGTCTACCATGTAGAGGTATTTCTCAACGAGTTCGTTGCGTTTTTCTGTGGTGGGCTCTTTCCTGTAATTTTCAAAGAGTTCCCGTTCCGTCATTTTCTTCTCACCATGTTGATGTACTTGTGGCCTGCTTCGTCCGAGCCGATCTCGACGCAGCTCATCATCGACCTTATCATGATGACGCCGATGTCTCCTTCCTGCGGGCAGTGCCTGCATGCAGGCGCGGTCTTCTCAAGCGTGTGGCAGTCGCAGTCGTCTATCACCGTGACCTCAAAACAGCCGTTCCCCACTATGAAGTCCAGCTCGTATCTGTCGCTGTACCCTGCCTGCCCGTGGCACGAAACGTTCTTGCACGCCTCGCCCACCGCGAGCTTTATCTCCTCGCACGCTTCCACATCAAAGCCTGCCTTGGCGGCAAGCGACCCTGCCGCAAGCCTTATCATCGTCATGTATTCGGGCTTCCCCGGAATGACCATCTTTAAACTATCCATAAACCATTCCTCTTTTCTTCAGGAATATCAAAAAACCTGTACGGAATGACTCATCATCCGTACAGGTCGATTATACCCCAGATCGGGCCGCTTTTCACTATAATTGATTAAAACGTCAGCTGCTCGTCTTCCTCGCCGGAGTCCTTCTTCGCGCCTTTGCCGCCTTTGCCGGACTTGCCGCCCTTCGCGGCTTTCTTCAGTTCGGGCTGCTCTTCGGGCTCGTCCTCCTCGTCCCTTATGGCCTTGGCCATCGCGACGATCCTGGTGCCTTCTTCGACGCGCATTATCTTGACGCCCTGGGTCGTGCGGCCGAGCACGCTGACCTCTTCGGCGCGGATCCTGATGATGATGCCGTCCGAATTGATCAGGAGCACTTCGTCCTTCTTATCGACCACCATCGCGCCGATCAGGTTTCCGGTCCTCTTGAACTTGGCCTTGTCATAGGTCAGTACGCCCTTGCCGCCGCGGACCTGTACCTTATAGTCCTCGACCGGCGTGCGCTTTCCGAATCCGTTCTCGGTCACTACCAGGAGCTGCTGTCCGGCTTCGACGAGTTCCATGGATACGACCTCGTCGTCCTTCTCCAGCTTGATAGCGCGGACGCCTGCTGCGGTCCTTCCCATCGGCCTCACGTCGCGCTCGGAGAAGCTGATGTATTTGCCCTTCTTGGTGACTATGATGATGATATTGTTGCCGGTGCTCTCTTTAATGCCGATGAGCGAGTCGTCGTCGTGCAGGCTGATCGCGATGAGGCCCGTGGACCTCTTGGTATCAAAGTTGTCGAGCGACGTCTTCTTGATCATCCCGGACTTGGTGACCGCGACGAGGAATTTCTCGGAGGAGAATTCCTTGACGGGTATCATCGCCGTGATCCGCTCTCTCTGGAGCAGGTTCAGGAAGTTGATGGCCGGCGTTCCCTTTGCCGTCCTGGCTGCCTCCGGGACCTCGTAGGCTTTGATCTTATGCGCTTTTCCGGTGTTCGTGAAGAACATCAGATAGTCGTGGGTCGAGGTCATGACGAGGTCCTTGACGAAGTCGTTCTCGCGGGTCGTGATGCCCGTGATGCCTCTTCCGCCGCGCCTCTGCGCCCTGTAGGTGTCGGCCGGCACTCTCTTGATGTATCCGAGGTGCGTCAAAGTGATCGCTACGCTCTCCTCTTCGACCAGGTCCTCTTCCTCGAACTCGCCCTCGTCCCTTATGATCTTGGTGCGGCGGGGATCGCCGTATTTCTCTTTGATCTCGAGGAGCTCCTGCTTGATGACTCCCATGAGGAGTCTCTCATTCTCGAGGAGGGAATTGTAGTACGCGATCTTCTTGATCAGTTCCTCGTACTCGGCCTCGATCTTCTCGCGCTCCAGGCCCTGCAGCCTTCTGAGCTGCATGTCCAGGATGGCCTGCGCCTGGACGTCGGAAAGGCCGAACTTCTTCATCAGCTTTTCCTTGGCGTCGTTGTAGGACTAGCGGATGGTCTTGATTATCGCGTCGATATTGTCAAGGGCGATCCTCAGTCCTTCCAGGATGTGGGCTCTCGCCTCGGCCTTCTTCAGATCAAAGCGTGTCCTCCTGGTCACGACTTCCTTCTGGAATTTCAGGTATTCCACCAGAAAATCCCTGAGGGTGAGGAGCTTCGGCTGTCCGTCGACCAGGGCCAGCATGATCATGCTGACGCTGTCCTGCAGCTGGCTGTGCTTGTAGAATCTGTTCAGTGTGATCTGCGGGTTGGCGTCTCTCTTCAGCTCGATTACTATGCGGATGCCTTCGCGGTTGGATTCGTCGCGGATCGCCGCTACTCCCTCGATCTTCTTCTCTTTTACGAGCTCCGCCATCTTCTCGATGAGGCGGGCTTTGTTCACCATATAGGGGATCTCGGTGACGACGATCTGGGTCTTGCCGCCTTTGGTCTCCTCTATCTCGCAGACCGAGCGTACCTTCACCTTGCCCTGGCCCGTGCGGTAGGCGTCGCGGAGTCCAGCTTTTCCGAGGATCTGCGCTCCGGTCGGGAAGTCCGGTCCTTTGACGATCTTGATGAGGTCGTCCACGTCGCACTCGGGATTATCGATCATATAGACTATCGCGTCTATGACCTCGCCGAGGTTGTGGGGCGGGATAGAAGTCGCCATGCCGACCGCGATGCCGTTGGATCCGTTGACCA